>JBQCFR010000443.1:0-14894 GCA_051958885.1 Tsuneonella sp. | reverse complement strand
GCCCCGGCCGGGCCGCTTCGCTTTCTGAAGAGCCCGAACATGAACCTGCGCAACATCGCGATCATCGCGCACGTCGATCACGGCAAGACCACGCTCGTCGACCAGCTGTTCCGCCAGTCCGGCACCTTCCGCGAGAATCAGCGCGTCGAAGAGCGGGCGATGGACTCGAACGACCTGGAAAAGGAACGCGGGATTACCATCCTCGCCAAGCCGACCAGCGTCGAGTGGACCGCGCCCGGTACCGGTGAGACTTACCACATCAACATCGTCGACACCCCCGGGCACGCCGACTTCGGCGCCGAGGTCGAGCGCATCCTCAGCATGGTCGACGGGGTGATCCTGCTGGTCGACGCCGCCGAAGGGCCGATGCCGCAGACGAAGTTCGTCACCGGCAAGGCGCTCGGCCTCGGGCTCAAGCCCATCGTGGTGGTCAACAAGATCGACCGCCACGACGCCCGCCCGACCGAAGTGCTCGACGAGGTGTTCGACCTGTTCGTCGCGCTCGACGCCAACGACGAACAGCTCGACTTCCCGGTGCTCTACGCCAGCGGCCGCGCCGGGTTCGCCAGCGAGAGCGCAGACGCGCGCGAGGGCGACCTGCTGCCGCTGTTCCAGCTCATCGTCGATCACGTTCCGGCGCCGGGCCTCGACGAGAATGGCCGCTTCGCGATGCTCGCCACGCTGCTCGACCGCGACCCGTTCCTGGGCCGCATCCTCACCGGCCGCATCGAGAGCGGCACGCTCGAAGTCGGCATGCCGATCAAGGCGCTCGACGTCGACGGCAAGCAGGTCGAGGCGGGGCGCGCGACCAAGGTGTTCGCCTACAACGGTCTCGACCGGGTGCCGGTGGACCGCGCCAAGGCGGGCGACATCGTCGCCATCGCCGGGCTGACCGACGCGACCGTGTCGAACACGCTGTGCGATCCGGCGGTGTCCGAACCGCTCCACGCCCAGCCGATCGATCCGCCGACGCTGGCGATGAGCTTCGCGGTCAACGACAGCCCCTATGCCGGGCGCGAGGGCGACAAGGTGCAGAGCCGCGTGATCCGCGAGCGGCTCGAACGCGAGGCCGAGGGCAACGTCGCGATCCGCCTGACCGAGAGTGCCGAAAAGGACGCCTTCGAAGTCGCCGGGCGCGGCGAGCTGCAGCTCGGCGTGCTGATCGAGACGATGCGTCGCGAAGGTTTCGAGCTCTCCATCAGCCGCCCGCGCGTGCTGTTCCGCGACGGACCCGAAGGCCGCGAGGAGCCTTACGAGACGGTAGTCGTCGATGTCGATGACGAGCACTCGGGCACGGTCGTCGAGAAGATGGCCCAGCGCAAGGGCGAGATGACCGACATGCGCCCGAGCGGCGGCGGCAAGACTCGGCTGACCTTCAGCGCCCCGAGCCGCGGCCTCATCGGCTACCACGGCGAATTCCTCTCCGACACCCGCGGGACCGGGATCATGAACCGCCTGTTCGACCGCTACGGCCCCTACAAGGGCCGCATCGAAGGTCGCCAGAACGGCGTGCTGATCTCGATGGAGCAAGGCGAGGCGGTGCCCTACGCGCTCAACGCGCTGGAAGAGCGCGGCGTGCTGTTCATCTCGCCCGGGGAGAAGCTCTACCAGGGCATGGTAATCGGCGAGAACGCCAAGCCGCAGGATCTCGAGGTCAATCCGCTCAAGTCCAAGCAGCTCACCAACTTCCGCTCGACCGGCAAGGACGACGCGGTGCGCCTCACCCCGCCGCGGCGGATGACGCTCGAACAGGCGATCGCCTACATTCAGGACGACGAGCTGGTAGAGGTTACGCCCAAGACCATCCGCCTGCGCAAACGCCACCTCGACCCGCACGAGCGCAAGAAGGCGAGCCGCAAGGAAGCCGCCTGACCGAGGGGGCGTTAGAGGTTCGTTAACCATGACCGGCGACACTCGCGCGTCATGGTCCGGCCCTTGTCTTTCCTCATCCTCGGCGCGCTCGCGCTCTCGGCCTGCGGCAGCCTGGTGCCGCAGAGCCGAGCGCCCGCACGGCCGCAGCGCAGCGCTCATCTGCCGGTGGCGGCCGCCCCGCGCGAGCAGATGTGCCTGGCCGAGCTCGGAACCCAGCACGCGAGCTTCGTCGCGCTGCCCGACAGGTATTACGGCGCGGGATGCTCCACCCTTGGCAGCGTGAGCCTGTCGGCGGTGGCGGGGGACGAGGGGCGCTTCAGCCTCGCCAATCTCGGTCCGGTCGCCTGTCCGCTGGCCAACACGTTCGCCGGGTGGGCGCGCTACGGGGTCGACCGTGCGGCCCGCCAGATCCTCGGCAGCCCGCTGGTGCGGGTCGAGACGATGGGAAGCTATTCCTGCCGCACCGTCGCGGGCAGCGCGCGGCTCTCCGCCCACGCGCGCGCCGAGGCGATCGACGTCGCGGCGTTCGTGCTCGCCGACGGGCGGCGGATCAGCGTGCTCGGCGACTGGCAGGACGGCGACGCGCGCGAACGGCAGTTCCTGCGGGTGGTCCACGCCAGCGCCTGCAAGCGCTTCGGCACCGTGCTCGGCCCTGACTACAACGCCGCGCACCGCAACCACTTCCACGTCGAGCTCGGCAGCGGCAGCTTCTGCCGCTGATCTAATGCAGCGGATCGAGCCGCGCCTCGAGCCGCAGCCGCACCGCTTCGGCGGCGTGCTTGGCGCCGAGCTTGCTCATCATGTTGGCGCGGTGGATCTCGACGGTGCGCGGGCTGATCTCGAGCTCGCGGGCGATCGTCTTGTTGCTGTTCCCTTCGGTCAGCCAGTCGAGCACCTCGCGCTCGCGCTGCGACAGGCGCGCGATGCGGTCGCGCGCCTCCATCATCCGCATCCGCGCCTCCGCGTGCGCCTGCGCTTCGTCCGCCACCGAGGCGAGCGCCTGCGCCAGCCGCGCCGGCGCGAGCGGCAAGGGCAGGAAGTCGAGCGCGCCGGCCTTGATCGCGGCGACCACCTGCTGGGTGCGCGGCGCGTGGTCCATCGCCAGCAGCGGCAGCCACACGCCTTCGCGCATCAGCTGCTCAAGCGCCTCGGCGACGCTGTCGGAGCCGGGGCCGACATGCAGCGCCAGCACCCCATCGGTCGGGGGATGAATCAGCAGTTCGGCGGTATCGGCGTAGACTTCGGCGTGGTGCCCGAGCCCGAAGGCAACGCGAGCGAGCTCGGCGCGAACGCGGCTCTCCGGTTCGACGAAATGAATGACTTGTTTGTGACCCATGGCCGCGTTGCTGCCGTCGTCCGCAGCAGCGAGCACGTGAGAAAGATTCCGATATGGAGTTGTAGCGCTACCCATCCCAAGGGTTCTACGCGAACGAAATAAATCCGTTCCCGAGTTAAATTAGGCACTCTCCCGTACCCGGGTGAGTACGTACATATTAAGGATACGCGTTCTACTTCGTGAAGAAGCTAAAGTCGGGCAACTCGACGAACGCGTTCTTGAGCGCGTCGCTCCACCCGGCTGAGATCGCCTGGAAGTATTCGTCCTCGTGCGTGATGCGCCGCTCGTGCCCCGGCTCGAACTTGTCGCGCTCGATGACCATCATGTCCAGGGGAAGGCCGACCGAAAGGTTCGCCTTCAAGGTGGAATCGAAGCTGACCATCAGCAGCTTGACCGCGTCCTCGAAACTCATCTCGCGGTCGTAGGCGCGGATCAGGATCGGGCGGCCGTACTTGGTCTCGCCGATCTGGAAGAACGGCGTGTCCCAGCTCGCCTCGATGAAATTGCCTTCGGGATAGATCAGGAAAAGACGCGGCTCCATGCCCTTGATCTGTCCCGCGACGATCATCGAGGCGGTGAACCGGCCCTGCCCGCGCGCGCCGTTCGCCTCCTGCCGATCGTCAATGACCTCGTGCAGCAAGCGGCCGACCTCGGTCGCGACTTCGAACATCGTCTGCGCCTCAAACACCGTGTTGCGCCGCTCGCCCGGCGCCTTGGTGCGCTCTTCGAGCTGGCTGATCACCGCCTGCGTGGTGGCGAGGTTGCCCGCGGTCATCACGCTGACGATCCGCTCGCCCGGGACCGTCCAGTGGAACATCTTGCGGAACACCGAGATGTTGTCGACGCCCGAATTGGTGCGCGTGTCGCTCATCAGCACGAGGCCCTTGTCGAGCACCATTCCCACGCAATACGTCATTGGCCGGTCCTTTCGTGCACGACGCTAGCGCACGCCGCTATGCGTTTCACTGCTGCGACTGCTGCTGCTCCACAGCCACGTCGACATGGAGATGGTCGGTCGCGGTGCCGAAGGTGATCCCGGTGATTGGTGCGGCATCGCGATAGTCGCGCCCGGTCGCGAGGCGAACGTAGCGCGGATCGGGGCTGATCCCGTTCGAGACGTCGAAACCGACCCACCCCAGCCCGTCGACGTGGGCCTCGGCCCAAGCATGCGTCGCTTCCTGGTCCACGCGGTCGTTGAGCATCAGGTAGCCCGAGACGTAGCGCGCGGGGATCTGCAACGAGCGCGCCGCGCCGATGAAGATATGCGCGTGGTCCTGGCACACCCCCTGCCCCGCTTCGGCGGCCTCCTCGCCGGTCGTCCCGACACTGGTGGCGCCGGTGCGGTATTCGACCGTCTGGAGGATCTTCGCAGACAGCGCGTGGAGACAATCGAGCCGCCGTTCGGCGCTGTAGTCGAGCCCGCGCACCAGCGCCTTCATCCGCGCGCCCGGGCGGGTGAGCTCGGTCTGGCGCAGGAAGCTCCACAGCGGCAGGTGCCCCGCGTGGCGCCCGATCACCCCGGCATGATCGTGGGTGTCGACCACCCCCGCGCAGGTGATGGCAACCTCGGTCGCGCCCGGTTCGGCGGAAATCAGCGTCACGACGTTGTGGTTCTGATCCTCGTACTCGATCTCGCGGCGGGCGCTCTCGTAAGTCATGCCCCAGTGAACGATCTGCTGCCCCTGCGTCGACTTGGGTGTGAGGCGCAACCGCTCGAGCGCGTGCACCACCGGCTCGCGAAAGCGATAGGTCGTGGTGTGGCGGATCGCGAGGCGCATCAGGCGACGAACCTGTAGTCGCTCGCGATCGCCCGCGCGATGGCCGCGTTGCGGTCGATGAATTCGACCAGGTATTCGTGCAGCCCCTGGTCAAACACCTCCTCGATCGACAGCTGCGCCAGGCGGGTGTCGGCCACGCGCATCAGCGCCTGGCTTTCCCCTTCGCCGCCGTGAGTCCGCGCCAGCGTGGCCAGGTTCTCGCGCAGCAGCGAGTAGCTGAACGCGAGGCTGCGCGGGAAGCGTTCGTCGAGCACGAGGAATTCGACGATGCCGCGCGCGTCGGCGCGGCCCGCATTGAGCCAGCGGAACGCCCGGTCCCCCGACACCGAGCGCAGGACCTGGTCCCATTGGCCGGCATCGAGGCTCGAGCCGACGTAGCTGACCGACGGCAGCAGCAGGTAATACTTCATGTCGAGGATGCGTGCGGTGTTGTCCGCCCGCTCGACGAACGTGCCCGCCCGCGCGAAGTTGTAGCCCGAATCGCGCAGCATAGAATTGACCATCGCGCCATGCGCCAGCGTCCCGGCGCGGCGGATCAGGGTCAGCACGTCGCTGACGCTGGTCTGCGGCACCGGGCGCGAGAGCACGTCGCGCATTTCCATCCAGCTTTCGTTGGTCACCCGCCACAGCTCGCCGCTGATCGCGTTGCGGACCATCCGCGCGTTGGTGCGCACCTGGTCCATCATCGCCATGACCGAGCTAGGATTGCTCCTGTCGCGCAGGACATAGTTCCACACCTGGATGCCAGTGTAAGTCCCGTGCTTGGCCTCATAGGCGCGGCGGTAGCCGGCGGTGTGGATGACCGAGCGCCATTCCTCCTCGGCCGAGACGAGATCGCGGGTGAGCGCCATGCGCACGCCCGCATCGAGCAGGCGCGCGGTGTTCTCGACCCGCTCGAGGTAGCGGAACATCCAGAACAGGCCGTGAGCGGTCCGGCCTAGCATGTTGCGCGCGCGCCCATCAGTCCTTCAGCACCCCGGGATCTTTCGTCCCCCCGCCTTGTGACGAATTGACCACCAGTGAGCCGGGCTTGAGCGCCACCCGCGTCAGCCCGCCCGGCGTGATGTCGATCTTGTCGGGCGAGACGAGCACGAACGGGCGCAAGTCGACGTGGCGCGGGGCCAGCCCCTTGCGAGTGAATACCGGGCAGGTCGACAGCGAGAGCGTCGGCTGCGCGATGTAGTTCCCCGGGCGCGCGGCCAGCTTGCGGCGGAATTCGCGCAGCTCGCGCTGGCTCGCCGCAGGGCCGATGAGCATGCCGTAGCCGCCCGAGCCGTGGACTTCCTTGACCACCAGCTCATCGAGGTGGTCGAGCACGTACGCAAGACCGTCCGCATCGGCGCAGCGCCAGGTCTGCACGTTGGGCAGCAGCGGCTTCTCGCCGGTGTAGAATTCGACGATCTCGGGCATGAACGAGTAGACTGCCTTGTCGTCGGCGACGCCGGTGCCGGGTGCATTGGCGATGGTGATCCGCCCCGCGCGGTAGACGTCCATGATCCCCGGCACCCCGAGCACGCTGTCAGGGCGGAAGCTCAGCGGATCCAGGAAGTCATCGTCTACCCGGCGATAAAGCACGTCGATCGGCGCGTAGCCCTTGGTCGTGCGCATCGCGACGTGGCCATCCACCACTCGTAGATCGCTCGCCTCGACCAGTTCGGCGCCCATCTGGTCGGCGAGGAATGCGTGCTCGAAATAGGCGCTGTTGAAGATGCCAGGGGTCAGCACTGCGAGCCGCGGCTTGGCGTTGGTGCCGGCCGGCGCACTCGCCGCGAGGCTGCGCGCGAGCCGCCGCGGATAGTCGCCGACACTTTCGATCGGCACGCGCATGAACAGCTCGGGAAACATCGCCATCATCGTCTCGCGGTTCTCGAGCATGTAGCTCACCCCCGAAGGCGTGCGGGCGTTGTCCTCGAGCACGTAGAATTCATCAGGCCCCGTACGCACCAGGTCGATGCCGACGATGTGGGTGTAAACGCCGCCCGGAGGGGTGAAGCCGACCATTTCGGGTAGCCACGCGGCGTTGTCGCGGAACAGCCGTTCGGGCAGCCGGCCGGCGCGGATGATCTCTTGCCGGTGATAGAGATCGAACATGAACGCGTTGAGCGCGGAGACCCGCTGCTCGATCCCGCGCGAGACCCGCCGCCATTCGGACGCGGTGATGATCCGCGGCACCATGTCGAACGGGATCAGCCGCTCCTCCGCCTCGTCCTGGCCGTAGACGTTGAAGGTGATGCCGGTGCGGCGGAACACCGCCTCGGCCTCGAAATGCTTGCGCCGCAGCCAGCCGCTTTCCTGCTGGTCGAACCACGCCGAATACGCCTCGTAAGCCGGACGCACGGCGCCGGCGGAATCGCGCATCTCGTCGAACTGATCGGCTGCCCCGCTCATTGCCCCCCAATGCTGCAACGCCAACTCGCCGGTGACCAGCGAAATCGCGGCGAGCCGCTCCGCGCCGACAAAGGATCAGCCGCGTTCGAGTTCCCGCAACACCGCGGCGTTGGCTTGGGGGTCGCAGGCGACCCCCCGGTGCGGGCAGCGCCGCGCGCCCGCGCGGCCGCGCTCGCCGGCTCGCCCGCAGGCGCTGCGCGGCGAGACGACCCCGTCGCGCGGGCTCCACAGCGCCACCGTCTCCACCGGCGGCTTGGCGGCGACGTCGGTGTCCACCGGCGGGTTGTCGACCCGGTGGCCGGTGACGAACTGGTAGGCGCGCCACGCGTTGTTGGCGCGCAGCGAGCCGGAAAACGGGCTGCCCATGGTGATCACTTTGGCGACCGCTTCGGGGCGCCGCTTGGCGAGCTCGCGCGCGAACAGTCCGCCCAGGCTCCAGCCCACCAGATGGACCGGCTCGCCGTGCCGCGCGGCAAGCTCGCTGAGGCGCCGCTCGAGCTGCGCGAGATTGTCGGGCGTGGGACCCAGATTGAAGCCGAGGCCCCAGCGCTTGACGGTATGGCCCGCCCGCTCGAGCTGGCGGGCCATGTAGCGCATGCGGATCGGATGCGTCGCGAACCCCGGGAGCAGCATGACGGTGCGCGGGTGGCGCGCGCGGGCGATCTCCTCCTTGCGGAGCAGCCGCCGGACGGGCTCGCCGAGCGCCGCAAGCTCGCCCGCCAGCCGCAGCAGCGACGGACCGTGGCTGTCGTCGGGACACGGCTCGCGCGCGAGCGAAAGGCGGCGGGTGAAATCCTCGCGCGAGGCCGCGAGGCGGCCTAGCGCAGGCTGATAGGCGAAAACGGTCATCGCGTTCCTGTCGGCTTTACCCGCAGAAACGCAGCTGCCGCCGCCCGGTTTCAGCCGCGGCTCACTTGCACTCCCCGATGCGCTTCGAGGAGACCTCCATCTCCATATGCATCTCGGCCGGCATCGCCGCGACTTTCTGCGTCATCTTCATGTGCAAACGGCTGCTCTGCGCTGCCATTTCGCCGTCGAGCTTCATGTTGGCGCTGGTCCCGCCCGGACCGCTGCAGGTCATCTCGGCATCGATCGAATCGCCCGCGGTGTCGAACTTGGCGAAGGTGCACTTCATGCCGTTCTGCCCGCTCGCCATCTTGCGCACCGCGTCCTCGAAACCCTTGTCGGCTTCTTCCTTGGTCAAGCAGTAGGTCTCGTCCTGCGTCTCGCCCTTGGCGATCATCGCCTTCATCTTGTCGGCCTGGTCCTGCGGCAGACCGGGGATCGAGAAGTCCATCAGCTTGGCGCTGCTCTTGTAGAGCCCCGGCATCGGCTTCGCCAGCTTGGAGGCGGCGGCGGCGACCTCCTCGGGGGTCTTCGGCTTGGCCGGCTCCTTGTTGCAGGCGGCGAGCGCCAGCGCGGCGAGCGGAATGGCGGCAACGAGCAAACGCATGGCAGGAACTCCCCTTTGTTACGCCGCACCTATCAACCCGCGGAGCGCGTGCCAACGCTTGCCCGAGGGATAGGCACCGCCCATATCGCGAACCATGGCAGAACTCGTCATCCGCCGCGGGCTCGAAGAGCCGGACACGTCGGACAACTTCACCCCGCACAAGCCGCAGCGCCCCCACAAGTCGATGGGCGGGCGCAAGTTCGAACTCGTCAGCGATTACCAGCCGAGCGGCGACCAGCCGACCGCGATCGCCGAGCTGACCGCGACCGCCAACGACGGTGAACGCACCCAGGTGCTGCTCGGCGTCACCGGATCGGGCAAGACATTCACGATGGCCAAGGTGATCGAGGCGCTGCAGCGCCCGGCGCTGATCCTGGCGCCGAACAAGATCCTCGCCGCGCAGCTCTACGGCGAGTTCAAGAGCTTCTTCCCCAACAACGCGGTCGAGTATTTCGTCTCGTATTACGACTACTACCAGCCCGAGGCCTACGTGCCGCGGTCGGATACCTACATCGAGAAGGAAAGCTCGGTGAACGAGGCGATCGACCGGATGCGCCACTCGGCCACCCGCGCGCTGCTCGAACGCGACGACGTGATCATCGTCGCGTCGGTGAGCTGCCTTTACGGCATCGGCTCGGTCGAGACCTATTCTGCGATGATCTTCGATCTCAAGAAGGGCGCCAGCGAGGACCAGCGCGAGATCATCCGCAAGCTGGTCGCGCTGCAGTACAAGCGCAACGACGCCGCGTTCCAGCGCGGCAACTTCCGCGTGCGCGGCGACAGCCTGGAAATCTTCCCCTCGCACTACGAGGACATGGCCTGGCGGGTATCGTTCTTCGGCGACGAGATCGAGGAGATCAGCGAGTTCGATCCGCTCACCGGGCAGAAGGGCGCGAGCCTCAGCTCGGTGCGCGTCTACGCCAATTCGCACTACGTCACGCCCGGCCCGACGATGAAGCAGGCGACGCAGGCGATCAAGTTCGAGCTCGAGGAACGGCTCAAGGAGCTGCACGCCGAGGGCCGGCTGCTCGAAGCCCAGCGGCTGGAGCAGCGCACCAACTTCGACCTCGAGATGATCGCCGCCACCGGAAGCTGCGCGGGAATCGAGAACTACAGCCGCTTCCTCACCGGCCGCCTGCCGGGCGAGCCGCCGCCGACGCTGTTCGAGTACCTGCCCGACAACGCCCTGCTGTTCGTCGACGAGAGCCACCAGACGGTGCCGCAGATCGGCGCGATGTCGAAGGGCGACCACCGGCGCAAGATCACCCTCGCCGAATACGGTTTCCGCCTGCCGAGCTGCATCGACAACCGCCCGTTGCGCTTCAACGAGTGGGACGCCATGCGCCCGCAGACCGTCGCCGTGTCGGCCACGCCCGGCAACTGGGAGATGGAGCAGACCGGCGGCGTGTTCGCCGAGCAGGTCATCCGCCCGACCGGGTTGATCGACCCGCCGGTCGAGATTCGCCCGGTCGAGGACCAGGTGCAGGACTGCATCGACCAGTGCCGCCAGACCGCGCAGAAGGGTTACCGCACGCTCGTCACCACGCTGACCAAGCGCATGGCCGAAGATCTGACCGAGTTCATGCACGAGGCCGGCCTGCGCGTGCGCTACATGCACTCCGACGTCGAGACATTGGAACGCATCGAACTGATCCGCGACTTGCGGCTCGGCGTCTACGACGTGCTCGTCGGCATCAACCTGCTGCGCGAAGGGCTCGACATCCCCGAATGCGGGCTGGTCTGCATTCTCGATGCCGACAAGGAAGGCTTCCTGCGCTCCGAGACCAGCCTAATCCAGACGATCGGCCGCGCCGCGCGCAACGTCGATTCCAAGGTCATCCTCTACGCCGACCGGATCACCGGCAGCATGGAGCGCGCAATGGCCGAGACCGAGCGGCGGCGCGAGAAGCAGGAAGCCTACAACGCCGAGCATGGGATCACCCCGACCACCATCAAGCGCCAGATCGCCGACATCGTCGCCAGCACCGCGATGGGCGACGGCGTGCTCGTCGACACCGGCGACGAGGAGCGCAACAACCTCGTGGGCCACAACTGGCGCGCCTACATCGAGGACCTGGAAAAACGCATGCGCGCCGCCGCCGCCGACCTCGAATTCGAGACCGCCGGCCGCCTGCGCGACGAGATCAGGCGGCTCGAGGCCGACGAGCTGGGTCTGCCCGACAGCGAAAAGAAAGCGCCGCTGGTCGGACGGAGCAACGAAGGCAAGCCAGGCACGCGCAAGACGCGGTATGGCAAGACCCGCTACAAGCGGATGGGCGGGAAGGCCTGAGCCGGCGTTCGTAGCCCTCCGTGCAGCACCGGTCGATCACTCCGCCCCGCTTGCCTTTGGCATGCGCATGGGCGAGGCTGGGCGCAGCGTTGGATTGATTGGGGGAATTGCCATGAAGCGACATCTGGTTTTTGCCGCGCTCGGCGCGGTTGCGTTGGCCGGTTGCGCCACCACGGCGTCTGCGCCGGTGGACCTGGCGCCCACCTATCAGTCCGCGGTCGCGAACAGCGCGCGCTCCGCCGAGGCGCGGGCGCTGGACGATAGCCGCAAGCCGGCCGAGACGCTTGCGTTCCTCGGGCTGAGGCCCGGAATGGACGCGGCAGATCTCATCACAGGCTCGGGCTATTGGGCGCAGATCATGGCCGCTGTCGTGGGCCCGCAGGGCTCGGTCACCGCGTTCGAGCCGAACCAGTTCTACCCTGCGGGCGAGGAGAAGGCGAAGCTCGACGCCTTGCTCGCCGCCTCGCCTGGCGTCACCCTGACGCGCTATCCGTTCGAGGCGTTCGCGCCGCCGGCGAACGCCTACGACTTCGCGCTGATCAACCTCAATTACCACGACCTCTATTGGGAATCGGAGAAGTACAAGATTCCCCGCACCGACCCCGCGGCGTTCGTGGGCAAGCTCTACGCGGCGATGCGGCCGGGCGGCGTGGTGGGCGTGATCGACCATGTCGGCCCGGCGGGCGACACGCGGGCGATTGTCGAGAAGATGCACCGTATCGATCCCGCGACGGTCAAGGCCGATTTCGAGCGCGCGGGCTTTGTGCTCGAGGCGAAGAGCGATATCCTCGCCAACCCGGCGGACGACCACACGCTCGGCGTGTTCAACCCCGCGGTGCGCGGCAAGACCGACCGCTTCCTCTACAAGTTCCGCAAGCCGAAGCGGTAAGCGCGGCGGCGGCTGCGTTTACCATCCACCGCGCGGCTGCCATAGGACCGGCGATGCCTGCCGATTCCCTGCCTGCCGCCGGCTCTGCCTGACGCCGTGCGCCGGGTCGCCGTCCTCGTCCTCGCACTGCTTGCCGCCTGCCGTCCGCCGGCCGCGGATGACTATATCGAGCGCGTCCAGCTCGACCGCGCCCGCGGCGAGGGGCGCGAACCGCTGGCTTCGCCCGATACCAAGGGTGCGATTTGGGCAGAGAGCGGGGGGCCTGATCGGATCGTCTATGGACAGCCGGGCCAGACCCCGCTGTTCGCCATCGCCTGCGCCGGCAAGGGAACGCTGCGGCGGCTCGAGATCACCCGGATCGCGGCGACCGATCCCAAGGCCAAGGGGCTGCTTGCGCTGATCGGCAACGGGCACGTGGAGCGGCTCAAGGTCGATGCAACCTGGAACGGCAAGGCCTGGCTCTACCAGGGCGCGTACGCGCCGGGCGACCCCGCGCTGGACGTGCTCACCGGTGCGCGCCAGGTCGAGGCGACGATCCCCGGGATGGGCACGGTGATGCTCAATCCGAGCCCGCGCCCGGGCGAGCTCATCGAACGCTGCCGGCGGCTTGCCGCGCCGAGCGAGCCTAGCGCTGTGCCGTCCGTGCCGGCATCTCCGCCTGCCGGGCCAGAGTGACGAGGCTCTCCGGGGTGAGCACCTGCGGCAACTGCTCGCCGGGCTTGCCCGGCGCGTACCACATATAGAGCGGCACGCCGGCCGCACCCTGCGCGGTGAGGAACCGGGTAATCGCCGGATCGCGGCGGGTCCAGTCGCCGACCAACGCAACCACGCCGGCCCTGGCGAATGCGTCGCGTGTCGCCTCGCGCTCGATCGCGACGCGCTCGTTGACCTTGCAGGTCAGGCACCAGTCGGCGGTGAACCACACGAACACCGGCTTACCGGCGGCGCGCGCCTCGGCGAGCGCGGCCTCGGAGAACGGCTGCGCCGGCAACACACCAGCCTCGGCCGCCATCGCCGGCGGGTCGAACAGCTTGGGCAGGCCAAGCACCAGGAACAGCCCCGCGACGGTGAGCGCCGCCAGCGCAGGCGCGCTGCGCCTGCCCGACGAGCGGCCCGCCCAGAGAAGGCCGAGCGCGAACACCGCCAGTCCAGCGAGCCCCAGCGCGCCAATCGCGTAGCCAAGGCCGCCCAACCGCCAGCACAGCCACAGCAGCGCGAGCGCGGTCAGCGCCATCGGTATCGCCATGAGCCTGCGGAAAGTTTCCATCCATCTGCCCGGCCGCGGCAGCAGGCGGCGCAACGGAGGCACGAAGCCGAGCAGGAGGAATGGCAGCGCCAGTCCCAGCCCCAACGCGGCAAACAGCAGCAGCGCCTGCATCCACGGCAGCAGCAGCGCCGCGCCCATCGCGGCGGCCATGAACGGCCCGGTGCACGGCGTCGCGACGAATGCGGCGAGCAGGCCGGTCGCGAACGCGCCCATCGATTCCCCGCCGCGCGAGAACGACAGCGAGGGCAGCTCGAACACCCCGGCGAAGTTCGCGGTGATCGCCGCCGCCAGCACCAGCAGGGCGACGGCGACGCCCGGCTCCTGCAGCTGGAATGCCCAGCCGACGCTCTCGCCCGCCGAGCGCAGCAGCAGCAGCAGCGCGCCGAGCGCAAGCGTCGCCAGCACCACGCCCGCTGTGTAGGCGAGCCCCTCGGCGCGCGCCGTGGCGTCGCTCTCGCCGGCGCGCGCGAGGCTCAGCGCCTTTAGGCTGAGGATCGGGACCACGCATGGCATCACGTTGAGGAGCAATCCGCCGGCGAGCGCTCCGAGCAAGAGGAGCAGCAGCGACGCGCCCTGCGCACGCGTGGCGAGCGGCATCCCGCCGGCGGGCACCGGACCCGGCTGAGCCGCGAAGCGCACCCCCTGCCCTCCCCCCAGCGCGAGAATGCCCGAGACCAGCGGCGGCGCGCGTGCACCTTCGGCCAGCGGCACTTCTGCCACCAGCAAGTCGCCCTCGCGCGAGAAGGTCTGGACCGCGGCGTAATTCACCAGCCCGGTCTGATCGACGAACAGGTGTACGTCGGGCAGCGCAAGCCCCTCGGGCAGCGGAATGGCAACGCGCAGCGCGCCCTTCGCCACCTCAAAGCTTGCCGGCCGGTCGAGCTCCGCGGGGATCGCCGCGCGCCAGCGGTCGAACTGGCCTGCAGGTGCGGCGATCGCGCCGCCCGAACCGACCGGCAGCGTCAGGTCCGCCTGCTCGGGCACGCAGATCTTGTCGGTGCACGCGAGCCACTGCGCCTTCAGCCCGATCTCGACCGGCTCACCCAGCCTGGCCCCTTGGGGAACCTGCACGTCCACGAGCACCGCATACGGCCCTTCATAAACGTGGTTCATCCGCCCGCCGAGCACCAGCGTATGCGGCACTGGGTACTGCGGCGGCCCGGCGCTCCAGCCTAGCGGCAGGCGCCAGTCGAGCTGCATCGGATAGCCCGCATCGCCGGGATTGAGCCAATAGCCGTGCCAGCCGGGCTCGGGCGTGAACGCCAGCGCCAGCGTCAGCGTTCTGCCGGCATGCGCCGGTCCTTCGGCGAGCAGCCGCGCGGCGATGTGGTTAGCCCGCTCCTGCCCCGCCGCGGGCTGCGCGAACACAGCCGCCACGGCCAGCCACACGAGCGCCAGCCAGGCCAGCGCGGAAAGGCGGCGGCGGGCGGTCATCGGGCGGTCATTCTCCTGGCGCAGCGGTCCCGCAGCCGTTGCGCGCGAGGCCGCCGCCGTCCTAATGGGGCAGCCCGGCGCCGTCCAGCGGCGCGACTCGAACCAGACCAGGGAGTCCCATGCGCCTTCGCCACCTCGTCCCCGCTCTCGCCCTGATCCTCGCCGCACCGGCCTTCGCCGAAGACGC
>JBQCFR010000442.1:0-2471 GCA_051958885.1 Tsuneonella sp. | reverse complement strand
GCGCTCCGCCGCCACTTGGTGGGTGCCGATCCCCACTGCGCGCCCTGGGGGCAGGAGCGCTAGCGGCCCTATCGCTCGCCGGCGCAAGCGCATAGGACGGCGCGGATGCTCGCGGCCATCCTGTTCTCCGCCCTCGCGATGACGGTGATCGTGGCGCTGCGCTATGTCGCGGCGAGCGGGCTGTTCGCGCTGGTGACGCGGCAGGTGCGCCCCGGGCTTTACGCCGGGCAGGCGCGGCAGATCCGCACCGAGATCGGCTGGTCGCTCGCTTCGGCGGCGATTTACGGCGTGCCCGCGGGCATCGTCGCGTGGGGCTGGCAGGCGCACGGGTGGACGCTGATCTACGACCGCTGGGACGCCCGGCCGCTGTGGTACCTGCCGCTCGCGCCGCTGGTCTATCTTATCGTCCACGACACCTGGTTCTACTGGACTCACCGGTGGATGCACCGGCCGCGGCCATTCCGTACGATGCATGCAGTCCACCACGCGAGCCGTCCGCCGACCGCATGGGCGGCGATGTGCTTCCATCCGTACGAAGCCCTGACCGGCGCGGTTGTCATCCCGCTGCTCTTGTTCGCGGTGCCCATCCACGTCGCGATGCTCGCCCTGGTGCTGCTGGTGATGACGGTGATGGGCGTCACCAACCACATGGGCTGGGAGGTGTTTCCGCGCCGGATCGTTCATTCGCGGTTGGGCCGCTGGCTCATAACCGCAAGCCACCACCAGCGTCACCATGAGAACTATCGATGCAACTATGGCCTCTATTTTCGGCACTGGGACCGCTTGTGCGGGACCGATCGCGGCCTCTCGCAGCCGTGAGCCTGGCGGCAGCCGCGGGGCTTGTCGCCGCCGCCGCTCCGCCGACCGGCGAAGTCGATCTGACGGTCACTGGCCTGCGTTCGGCAGAGGGCGTGGTGCTGGTGTGCCTGACGCGCGATGCCGATCGCTTTCCCAAGTGCGATTCGCGCAGCAGCTTCCGCCGCGTGGTGCCGGCGACCGCCGGCGCGGTGCACCTCGAATTCAAGGACGTTCCCCCCGGCCGCTACGGCATTGCCGTGCTGCATGACGAGAACGAGAACGGCCGCGCGGACCGTGTGCTGGGCATGATGCCCAAGGAGGGGTTCGGCTTCTCGCGCGACGCGCCGGTGCGGATGGCGCCGCCGCGGTTCGCCGACGCCGCGTTCGAGGTACGCGCCGCGCCGTCGGTCCAGACCGTGCGCATGCGCTACATGTTCTGAAGGCTACATGTTCTGAAGGGATTGTCCGCGCCGCCGGGCGCGGCTAGCCGCACGGGCAGTGCCGCCGGCTCCGTCCCTTTTCGACAGAATCGCCCCCGAGTCGGGCCTGTCGCCGTTTCGCGCCACCGCCTTTCGCGAGATCTGGTTCGCCAACCTGACCTCCGCCTTCGGCAGCATGATCCAGATGGTCGCCGCCGCATGGCTGATGACCGAGCTAACCTCGTCGCACCTGCTCGTCGCACTGATCCAGGCCTCGGTGACGATGCCGATCATGCTGCTCGGGCTGATCGCCGGCGCGGTCGCGGACAGCTACGACCGGCGGCGGGTGATGATCACCGCGCAGGCGCTCATGCTGGCGATTTCGGCGGTGCTCGCCGTGCTGGCGTGGATGAACGACGTCACGCCGACCGTGCTGCTGCTGCTCACGCTCGGCGTCGGCATCGGCAGCGCGCTGCACGCACCCGCCTGGCAGGCGTCCGTGCGACTGCAGGTTCCGCCGGAAGACTTGCCGCAGGCGATCGCGCTCAATTCGATCGCGTTCAACATCGCGCGCAGCGTCGGCCCGGCGCGTGGCGGGCTGCTGCTGGCGCTGACCAACGTCGCGTGGGCTTTCACGGTCAACGCGGTCAGCTACCTGGCGATGATCGGCGCACTGGTGCGGTGGGGCCCCCAGGCGACCCCGCGGCGGCGGCTGAAGATGATCCCCGCCATCGGCGCAGGAATAGCGCACTGCGCGCGCAGCTCGCCGCTGCGGCGTATCCTGCTGCGGGGGTTCTCGATCGGCGTGGGGATTGCCGGCTACCAGGCGCTGGTGCCGGTGCTCACGCGCAGCCAGCTCCACGGCGGGGAGATCGCCTTCGGGCTGCTGCTCGGGGGGTTCGGCATCGGCGCGATCTGCACCGCGCTGGTGGTGCGCAAGGCCTTGCGCCGGTTCGGCGCCGAGCTGGTCGTCACCTTGGGCTCGCTGGCGATTGCCGCAGCGCTGGTCGCGCTCGCGGAAGTGCATTCGGTCGCCCCGGCGATTGGCCTGACCTTCCTCGCGGGCAGCGGGTGGACGGCGACGATGACGAGCATGAACGTCTCGATGCAGCTGCGCAGTCCCGAGGAGATCCTCGGCCGCTGCATGGCGATCTTCCAGGCGATGACGTTCGGCGGAATGGCGCTCGGCGCATGGGCGTGGGGGGCCCTCGCGGACGCGGCGAGCCTCACGGCGGCGATACTCTCGGCCGCGGT
>JBQCFR010000441.1:0-10706 GCA_051958885.1 Tsuneonella sp. | reverse complement strand
GATGCTCAATTTCGGCCTCACCGAGATGCGGCTCGTCGCTCCGCGCGACGGATGGCCGAACCCGCAGGCCGGGCCGGCTGCCGCCGGGGCGGACCGCGTGCTCGAGAACGCCAGCGTGCACGAAACGCTGGCGCACGCCGTCGCCGATTGCGCGCACGTCTACCCCACTACGGTGCGCAAGCGCGGGGTGACCAAGCCGGTGCTCACGCCCGAGCAGGCGGCGCGCGAAATTCATGAGCAGCCGGGGCGCAGCGCGATCGTGTTCGGGCCCGAGCGATCGGGGCTGGAGACCGACGATGTCGCGCTGGCCCGCGCGATCCTCACCGTGCCGATCAACCCCGAGTTCGGCTCGCTCAACCTCGCGCAGGCGGTGATGGTGGTCGCGTATGAATGGTCACGGCACCAGGATCTCGCGACTCCGACCGCCGAGGACCTGCTGCCGCCCGCCCCGCAGGACGAGCTCGACGGCATGATCGCGCAGCTCGAGGCGATGCTCGAGCCCAAGGGCTTCTTCCGCCCCGAAAGCCGGCGGGCGGCCACCCGCCGGACGCTGCGCAGCCTGCTGACCAAGCCGGGCTGGAACCACCTCGAAGTGCGGACTTTGCGGGGCGTGCTGAGCCACCTGGCCAAGCCGGACCGGGACTGAGGTTTGGCGCGCGCATCCTTCGAGACACTCGGACTTCGTCCTCGCTCCTCAGGACGAACGGGAGTTTTGGTATACACGGTCCCCGTTCGTCCTGAGGAGGGTTGAAGCCGAAGGCTGAGACCCGTCTCGAAGGACCCGTCGCCGCCCTCGATGCGCTCAGCCCCGCAGCCGGTCCCACTCCTCGAGCTCGTAGGCGATCGAGGCTTCGACCAGCCGGTCCCACAGCTCGGCGATTGCGGCGCCTGGGAGCCCGGCGCGCTCCGCGGCATCCGCCGCCGCCGCGATCACCGCGGCCTTGCGCGGCTCGTCGCGCACGGCGGTGCGGTCCTGCTTGATGCGAGCGGCGGCACGCATGTAGCCGAAGCGGCGTTCGAGCAGCGCGACGAGCGCGCGGTCGGTCGCGTCGACGCCGGCGCGGACTTCGGCCATAGTCTCGCAGTCGTCGGGGAGCTTCGGGGTATCGATCATGGGCTGCGCGTTGGCCGCTCCGGCGCGCTTTGTCGAGCCTGCCGCGCTTGACCCGCGCGGCGATGCTGCTATGCGCGCGCATCGCATTTGATCCCGTATCCCGGTGAAGCGGAGATCGCGGCGGACACATTGGGTTCGCCGGGCGATGCCGGGTTGAACGGCCGCTATTGGGGCGGTCCAGGCAAATCGAAGGAACGACTGATGTCGAAGCGCAAGAGCGCCAAGCACAAACTCGACCGCCGGATGGGCGAGAACATCTGGGGCCGTCCGCATTCTCCCGTCAACCGCCGCTCCTACGGCCCGGGCCAGCACGGCCAGCGCCGCAAGGGCAAGATGAGCGACTTCGGCCTGCAGCTGCGCGCCAAGCAGAAGCTCAAGGGCTATTACGGCGACGTGACCGAGAAGCAGTTCAAGGCGACTTACCAGGAAGCCGCCCGGATGAAGGGCGACACCGGTCAGAACCTCATCGGCCTGCTCGAGCGCCGGCTGGACATGGTAGTCTACCGCGCCAAGTTCGCGCCGACGATCTTCGCCGCGCGCCAGCTCGTCAGCCACGGTCACATCCGCGTCAACGGCGTGAAGTGCAACATCGCATCGCGCCGCGTGGCGGTGGGCGACGTGATCGGCCTGGGCGACAAGGCCAAGGAAATGGCGCTGGTGATCGAGGCGCAGAGCCTGCCCGAGCGCGACATTCCCGAATACGTCGCCGCCGACGGCACCGAGAAGGTGACCTTCAACCGCGTGCCGTCGCTTGACGAGGTGCCCTATCCCGTCACGATGGAACCGAACCTGGTCGTCGAGTTCTACTCGCGCTGATCCGGCGAAAATCACCGGATTTCGAAGGGCGGTCCCGCGGGGCCGCCCTTTCCATTTCGGCCGCCGATGAAGCGAAAGGCGACACGAAAGCTGCGCCAAAACCGCGGTCGGAACCTTGGGGGAGATCGACGGTGGGAAAGAGCCTGCCCCATAGCTCAAGGGCAAGACGAAGGTAGGCTGGTGGCGCGCGTGTAGGAAAGCGATTTGTGGTGGCAGGCCAGCGCTTCACCCTTCGCTAGGCGGCGCCCACAACAAGCTCCCCTGCCCGCCCGCCTGGTGACTCGCACGGGTTTCGACGCGCGCATGGCGCCGGTTGATCGGGGCGAGCGGCGGCAGCTTCGCGCCGCAGCCGTGGAACAGGTCCGCCGGGGTGAGGATCTGCAGCCGCGGGAAGCGGCCGAAGTCGTTCTCGTGCACGCCCGCGGCCGCCGCCTCCGCGAGCATCGGCTTGGTCGGCTCGTAGGCGGAGAGGAACAGGCCGAAGGGGTAGCCTTCGCGCTCCATCACCCCGCGCAAGTCGCGGATCATCGCGACGCCGATGTTCTGCCCCGCCTTCACCGAGATCACCCCGGTGCTCGTGTCGCGGCTGTTCTCGTACGGGTAGAAATGGCCGTCCACCCCCCGATCCGCGCCCTTGCGCCCGCCGTCGAGCGGGTAGCCGCCGACGCGCAGGCAGAACCAGTTCTGGAAATCGTGCGGCTTTTCCGCAGCGAGGCGCAGCGCGCTGTCCTTGTCCTTGGGACTCCGATGGTTTCCCACACGGCCGTGATCGGCCCAGGCGTGCCGTCGGCATTGGTGTTGTAGCCCTCGTTCATCCGCTTCTCGATCAGCCCGATCGCGAGGTGAGTGATGTCGATCCCGATCCACCGCCGGCCGAGCTTCTGCGCCGCATCGACCGCGGTGCCGCAACCGCAGAATGGATCGAGCACCACGTCGCCGGGATTCGACGAGGCGGCGATGATGCGCTCAAGCAAGGCGCGGGGTTTTTGCGTGGGGTAGCCGAGGCGTTCTTGGGCTTGGGAGTTGATAGGCGGAATGTCGGTGATGACCGACTGAATAGGAACACCCGAGGTCATGTAACGTTTAAAGCGTGGGAAACCGCCAGATTTCCTGGGCCAGTAAATCAGATCGGCCGCATCCAACCGATCGAGCTTCTCTTGGCTTGTCAGTTCAGCCCAACCTGACAGGTCGACGCGGTCTTCCGGCACTTTCTTGGGCACGGCCCAATGCCGGCCCAGAGCGTCGGGGTTGAACTCCCGCCACGGCTGACCGGAATCGCCTGCCCGCTTACCGGCGCCGGTAAGGTCCGCCGCCATAAAGTTATCGTGACCATCAGAGCTGGCGTATTTCGACGAGATATGCCCAGCGTCGTGCGCTTGCAAGACAGGGTGCCAGACGCTGTCCTGCGACTTGCAATAAAACAGGACAATGTCGTGGGCTGGCCCCCAGCGCTTTGCACTGCTGTGACCGCTGGTGCGTTTCCACACGATCTCATTGCGATAGTTCTCCGCCCCGAACACCGCATCCAGCACCAGCTTGAGGTAGTGGCTCGCGGTGGGGTCGCAGTGGAGGTAGAGGCTTCCCGTGTCCTTGACCCGGGGCTTAGCTTTCTACGCCGAGGGAGCGAAGGCAGCCTAGTCCCGGGTCAAGCCCGGGACGACGAGTTTTGGTTAGGGAGAACTACGCCCGTAATCCCGGCGGAAATCCCCCGCCCACGCCGCCAACCGCCCTTCCCCGATCGCCGCGCGCATCGCGGCCACCAGCGCCTGGTAGAACGACAGGTTGTGCTCCGTCAGCAGCATTGCGCCGAGCATTTCGCCGGCCTTGGTCAGGTGGTGCAGGTAGGCGCGGCTGTAGGTGGAGCAGACCGGGCACGCGCAGCGCTGGTCGAGCGGCTCGGGGTCATCGGCATGGCGGGCGTTGCGCAAGTTGACCGGGCCGGCCCAGGTGAACGCCTGACCGTTGCGGCCCGAGCGGGTCGGCAGCACGCAGTCGAACATGTCGACTCCCCGCAGCACCGCGCCGACGATGTCGTCGGGCTTGCCGACTCCCATCAGGTAGCGCGGTCGGTCGGCGGGAAGCTGGCCGGGCGCGAAGTCGAGCGTGGCGAACATCGCCTCCTGCCCCTCCCCCACCGCGAGCCCGCCGATGGCGTAGCCGTCGAAACCGATCTCGGTGAGCGCGGCCGCGGATTGCGCCCGGAGGTCCCGGTCGAGCGCGCCCTGCTGGATTCCGAACAGCGCGGAGCGGGCCGCGTGTTCGGTACCGCTGTCGAACGCTGTTCGGCTGCGTTCGGCCCAGCGCATCGAGCGCTTCATTGACACCTCGATCTCGCCCAGCGGCCGGTCGGCGCGCGGGCATTCGTCGAATGCCATCACGATGTCGGAGCCCAGCAGCCGCTGGATTTCCATCGACCGCTCGGGGGTGAGCATGTGCCGCGAGCCGTCGATGTGGCTGGCGAACTCGACCCCCTCCTCGGTCAGCTTGTTGAGGCCCGCCAGGCTCATCACCTGGTATCCGCCGCTGTCGGTGAGGATCGGCCGCGGCCAGTTCATGAAGGCGTGCAAGCCGCCGAGCCGCGCCACGCGTTCCGCGCCGGGCCGCAGCATCAGGTGGTAGGTGTTGCCGAGCAGGATGTCCGCCCCGCTCGCGCGCACGCCCTCCGGCTTCATTGCCTTGACCGTCGCCGCCGTGCCGACCGGCATGAACGCGGGCGTGCGGATTTCCCCCCGCTGCATGGCGATCGTCCCCGTGCGCGCCTTGCCGTCGGTCGCGTGGATCGTGAACTCGAAGCGCGGGACGATCATGCGCGCGCCTTGCCGCCGGCGGCACGATAAGTCGAGCGCGTCCTTCGAGCGCCACGCCGCAGCCGCAATTCGTAACCAAGCGCAACAATGGAACCCGCGCGCGCGAGCTTCATTGATGGAGCGAGATGACCAGATACCGCTTTGTAACTCCACACAGAAAAGGCAAATGGTACACCGATCTCGAGCAGGCCCAGCGCTTCGCCGAGCGCATCGGCGCGGGCTTCTTCGAGCGGCTCAGCCGCCGCTTCGTGGCCTACAAGGACACGCGGCTGGAAAGCGTGGAGGTGGCCGATCCGGCGTGATCAGCTGCGCAGGCGCCAGCCGGAGTGGAAGATCCACCCGATCACCGCGATGCAGATGGCGAGAAACGCCAGCGTCAGCGCGAGCGACACGCCGATGCTCACGTCGGACTGGCCGTAGAACGTCCACCGCAACCCGTTCACCAGGAACACGATCGGGTTGAACAGCGCGATCGAGTGCCACGGTTCGGGCAGCATCCGAATCGAATAGAACGTCCCGCCGAGGAAGGTCAGCGGGGTGAGGATCAGCATCGGCACCATCTGCAGCTTCTCGAATCCTTCCGCCCAGATGCCGAGGATGAAGCCCAGCAGCGAGAAGCTGGCCGAGACCATGATCACGTAGAGCAGCGCGTAGAACGGGTGCGCGATCCGATAATCAACGAACAGGTGGGCAGTGACGAGAATGACCGCGGCGAGGATCAGGCTCTTGGTCGCCGCCGCGCCGACGAAGCCGAGCAGCGTCTCCGCGACGCCCACCGGCGCCGACAGCAGCTCGTAGATCGCGCCAGTGAAGCGCGGCATGTAGATGCCGAAGCTCGCGTTGCTGGTGCTTTCGCTGAGCAGCGTCAGCATCAGCAGGCCTGGCACGATGAACGCGCCATAGGGCACCCCGTCGATGGCGGTCATCCGCCCGCCGATCGCCGCGCCGAAGACGATGAAATAGAGGCTGGTGGTGAGCACCGGCGCGACCAGCGACCCGAAGATCGTCCGGCGGAAGCGCGACAGCTCGTTGCGGTAGATCGCGTAAGTGGAACGCCAGGAGATCACGCCGCCGCCTCCTCGCGCTCGACGAGGTCGACGAAAATGTCCTCGAGCGAGGATTCCTTCTGCTCGAGCGCGGTGTAGGCGATGCCGCGGCGGGCGAGCTCCTGAGCTAGCGCGGCGACTTCCGCCTTGCCCAGCCCGGTCCCGTCGCCGCCACGGTAGCACAGCGTCAGCCCGCCATCGTCGAGGTGAAGCGCGTCGGAGCGCAAGTCGGCGGGAACGTCGGACAGCGGCGCGGCGAGCGTGAAGCGCGCCTCGGTGCGGCCGAGCCGCGCCATCATTGCGTCCTTGTCGTCGACCAGCAGCAGCCGCCCCTTGTCGATCACGCCGACCCGGTCGGCCATCTCCTCGGCTTCCTCGATGTAGTGCGTGGTGAGGATGATCGTGACTCCGCGCTCGCGCAGGTCGGCGATCTGACGCCACATGTCGCGGCGCAGCTCGACATCGACGCCCGCGGTCGGCTCGTCGAGGAACAGCAAGTCGGGATCGTGCGCCAGCGCCTTGGCGATCAGCACCCGGCGCTTCATCCCGCCCGAGAGCGCGCGAATCTGGTCGTGGCGCTTGTCCCACAGGCTGAGGGACCGCAGGACCTCCTCGATCCGCGCGTCATCCGGGGCGCGGCCGAACAGTCCGCGCGAATAGCGCACCTGCCGCTCGACGGTGTCGAACATGTCGAAGCCGAGCTCCTGCGGCACCAGCCCGATCCGCTTGCGCGCGCCGCGCCAGTGGTGCGCCAGATCCTCGCCGAACGCGCTGATCGTCCCACCGGTGATCCGCACCAGTCCGCAGACCGCGCCGATCAGCGTGGTCTTGCCTGCGCCGTTGGGGCCGAGCAGCGCGAAGATCTCGCCCTTGCGGATCTGCAGGTCGACACCGTCGAGCGCCTTCAAGCCGCCGGGATAGACCTTGGTCAGCCCGGCGATGTCGAGAATCGTTTCCATCCGCCACGGAGCATCGCCGCGCTCCATGCCGGAAGCAAGCGGGTCATGATCCAGCCGGCATGCCCTCGATCAGTTCGCTACTGGAGAAGAGAGGACTTGCGGGACGACGCTGTCGCGGTGCTTCCGGCGCGCCGCGAGGAACGTCGCGGTCGAAAAGTGCACGACGAACAGGGTGAGCTTCGACAGCGCGGGAAATATTGCGAGAAACGCCAGCCAGTAGTTCGGATAGCGCATCACGATCAGGAGGTTGAGCCCGGCCGTGAGGAACATGAGTGCGGCCCAGATAAACCCGAACAGCCAGGTCACGTCGCCGACATACCGCTCGACGTCCGCGGGAACATAGCGTGAGAGCCATCCGGGCCGCAGCATGAAGAGCCCGACGATTGCCGCAATGATACTCGGCTTGACCATGACGTAGCGCGGATCGCTCGTGGCCAGCGTCGCGCCCCCCGATACGATTACCAGCGCCAGGCTCAACCACTGCATCGCCCCGACAGGCCGGCGTCTCGCCAACGAGACTCCGACCGTCGTCAGCGCGGTGACGATGCCCGCGATCGTCGCGACGAAAAGCGAGACACCCAACGCCAGCAGCACGGCAAACACCACCGTGCCCGACAGGTCGCCGAGCAGGAGCCGCACCGTCCGCAAGAAGCCGCGTCCCACGGCGAATTCAGGCCGGCAGCCAGTTGCCGTGGAAGCCGGGCGGGACCACGTGCGGGATGTGAACGCGGGCGACGTCCGCCAGGGTAGCCGCATCGAGGATCGCGAGGTCGGTGGTGCCGCTCGCGCGGTCGATGACGTAGCCCATCACCCAGCCCTCGCCCTCGGGCGCATCGGGCGCGCGGGGGACGAACACGAACTCGCCGAGCACCGCGTGTTCGCCGAACGTGCGCGTCGTGCGCTCGCCGGTTTCAAGGTCGTGCCGGATGAGCGGCGCCGAGCCGACGAACTCGCTGCTGTCGTCCGCCGGCAGGCCCATCGCCCAGGCGTAGCGATACGGCTGCGCGAAGAAGCGTTCGTCGGGGCGCGGAAATTCCTGCGCGGCACTGTCGAGCGTCGTTCGCTCCACCGCCCCGCCCGCCGGATCGATCGTCCACCGCTCGAGCCCGAGGCAGCGCCCCGCCGGGCCGCCGAAGTCGCCGTCGAACATCGTCTCGTAAACGCAGGCGTCGATCACCACGCGGCCCGCCGCGTCCTCGAAGCTGTTGGCGACATGGAAGACGTAGCACGGGTCGACCGCGTGCCAGGTCACCTCGGCCGCATCGCCGTGGCGCGGCAGCAGGCCGACGCGCGCGACGTGATCGGGGTTCCAGCGGTAGGGGAACTTGTGCCCGCCGATCAGCGCCTTCATCGAGAAGGTCACCGGCAGGTCCAGGATCACCACGTAGTTCGGCGTGAGCGCGCAGTCGTGAATCGAGGGGCCGTTCTGCACCACTATCGGCAGCTCGCGCAGCACCTTGCCGGTGCGGTCGAGCGCGACGTGGGTGATCTGCGACGGGTTCGCGCCGTCGTAGCAGATGGCGTGGAACTCGCCGGTCGCCGGGTCCTCGTGCGGGTGCGCGGTGAACGAGCCGGCGAGCCCGCCGCCGAAGTTGCTGTAGGCGATCGTCTCCAGCTCGTCGGACAGCTCGGCGGGATAGGACCCCGCCTCGACCAGCGAGAGCGTCTTGCCGGCGACTTGAATCACGTTGGTGTTCACCGTGTCCCCCATGCCGCGGCGCGGGCCCGGCGCGGCTTTGGGTCCGCCGGCGGCTTCCAGCGCGTTCGAACGGACGTAGCGGTTGCGATACCATTCGGCCTTGCCGCCCTTGAGCTTGATGCCGTGGACCATCCCGTCGCCGACGAACCAGTGGTAGCCCTTGCCGTCGGCGTGCTGCGGATTGGGTCCGATGCGGACATAGCGCCCGTCCAGCTCGAGAGGGATCGCGCCGGTAACCTTGAGGTTCTCCAACGTGAGCTCTTCGCGCATCGGGGTGTGGATGCCGTGAAGGAACGGACTGGGCTCACGCAGGCGGGCGCGATTGAACTCCGCCACCTTGACCACACCGGCGGTAACCGCCCCGCGGATCGTCTTTTCGAGTACGCTTGCCATGACCGACTCCTGTCGCTAGTTGCGAAGTGAACAGCGTCAACATACCGCCCATGTCAACAGTGTCAACATCGGAATCGAACTACCATCACGGCGCGCTGCGCGAGGCGCTCGTCGCCGCCGGCATGCGCGCGCTGGAAGGCCAGGCCGGCGCCGATCTCTCGCTGCGCGAACTGGCGCGCGAGGTCGGGGTGTCGCCCGCCGCGGTCTACCGCCACTTCCCGAACAAGGACGCGCTGCTCGCCGCGCTCGGGCGCGAGGGGCTGGAGATGCTCGGCGCGGCGCAGCGCAAGGCGTATGACGCGGCCGGAGGCGGCTCGCGCGGGTTCATCGAGACGGGGCGCGCCTACGTCCGGTTCGCGCTCGCGCACCCGGCGCTGTTTCGGCTGACGTTCGCGCACTGCGACCCGGCGCAGTTGCCCGCGGACAAGACCGATCCGGCCTCCCGCCTGCTCCACGATGCCACCGTCGAACTCACCGGGACCGATGGCCCCGACGCCGAGCGGCTCGCGCTGCAGGCGTGGGCGATCGGGCACGGCGTGGCGATGTTGATGCTCGACAAGCGCCTGCCCGCCGACGACGCGCTGATCGAGCGGCTGATCGGGCCGGAATCGCTGCTGAGGCTCCCTCAGGGGAGCAGCAGCGACGAATCCCCGTAGCTGTAGAAGCGGTATCGCTCTGCGACCGCGTGCGCGTAGGCGGCCTGCATCCGCTCGCGGCCCATCAGCGCGGAGACGAGCATGAACAGCGTCGACTTGGGCAGGTGGAAGTTGGTCATAAGCCCGTCAATTGCGCGAAAAACATAGCCCGGCGTGATGAAGATCGAGGTGTCGCCCGCAAAGGGCCGGATCACGCCATCCTCACCCGCCGCGCTTTCGAGCAGGCGCAGCGAGGTCGTACCGACCGCAATCACCCGGCCACCGGCCGCGCGTGCGGTATTCAGCCGATCGGCAACATCGCCTTCGATCCGGCCCCACTCGGCGTGCATCGCGTGGTCCTCGGTGTCATTGGCCTTGACCGGCAGAAAGGTCCCGGCGCCGACGTGCAGCGTCAGCGTCTCGCGGCCGACGCCCGCCGCGTCGAGCGCGGCGATCAATTCGGGCGTGAAGTGCAGCGCGGCGGTCGGCGCGGCGACAGCGCCGTCGCGCGCCGCGAACATCGTCTGGTAATCCACGCGGTCCTGCGCGTCGGTTTCGCGTCGCTGCGCGATATAGGGCGGCAGCGGCATGCGCCCGGCGCGCTCGAGCAGCACCTCGACCGGCTCCTCGCCGGCGAACGCGAGCGTGAAGCTGCCGTCCGCATGACGCGCCTCGGCTACCGCCTCGACCCCGCCGCCGAACGCGATCCGGTCCTCTTCGCGCAGCCGCTTGGCATTGCGCACGAACGCCTGCCAGCGGCGCAGGTCGATGCGCTTGTGCAGCGTCGCGCCGATCCTGGCCTCGCCGCGCCGCCCTTCGAGCTGCGCGGGGATCACGCGGGTATCGTTGAACACCAGCACGTCGCCCGCGCGCAGCAGCGAGGGCAGGTCGCGCACCGTCCGGTCCGCGAACGGCGCGCCCCCTGCGACCACCAGCATCCGCGCCGCATCGCGCGGGCGCGCAGGGCGCAGCGCGATCAGCTCGGGCGGGAGATCGAAATCGAAGAGGTCGACGCGCATCCTTCGACAAGCTCAGGATGAGCGGGACTCGCACGATATCCGCTCGTGCTGAGCCCGTCGAAGCACGCGACGCAACGGTCGACTACTGCGCCGGCTGCGGCTCAGGCGCGGGTGCCGGAGTCGCCTGCTGCGCTTGCGGCGCGTTGAGCATGCCCGCGGTGATCGGCGCGGCCGCCGCAGCGGGGACGGCGAACTTCTGCGGCTTGTTGTCCGAGGCG
>JBQCFR010000440.1:0-2945 GCA_051958885.1 Tsuneonella sp. | reverse complement strand
CTCGCGCCCGCCGCCGCACAGCAGCGTGGCGCCGGCCGCGACGGCCTCGTCGATCCAGCCCTTGAGGCGCTTGGCTTCCTTCTCGGAGATCATCGGGCCGATGAAGGTCTTGCGGTCCTTGGGGTCGCCGGCGACCAGCGTTTTGGTCTTGGCGACGAGCATGTCCTTGAAGCGGTCGTACACGTCGGCGTGGATGATGATCCGCTGCACGCCGATGCAGCTCTGGCCCGACTGGTAGAACGCGCCGAACACGATCCGCGCCAGCGCGTGATCGAGATCGGCGTCCTTGTCGACGATTACCGCCGCGTTGCCGCCGAGTTCGAGCACGACCTTCTTCTTGCCGGCGCGCGCCTTGAGGTCCCAGCCCACCCCCGGCGAGCCGGTGAAGCTCAGCAGCTTGAGCCGGTCGTCGGTGGTGAACAGATCGGCCCCGTCGCGGCTGGCGGGCAGGATCGAGAACGCGCCTTCGGGCAGCACGTCGCACTCGGCGAGCACCTCGCCCATGATGATTGCGCCGAGCGGAGTGAGGCTGGCCGGCTTCATCACGAACGGGCAGCCCATGGCGATCGCCGGCGCGATCTTGTGGGCGGCGAGGTTCAAGGGGAAGTTGAACGGCGAGATGAAGCTGCACGGCCCGATCGGCACGCGCTTCCACATCCCCATGTAGCCCTTGGCGCGCGGGGAGATGTCGAGCGGCTGGACCTCGCCGTAGTTGCGCACCGCTTCCTCGGCCCCGATGCGGAAGGTGTCGATCAGGCGGGTGACCTCGCCCTCGGCGTCGCCGATCGGCTTGCCCGCCTCGACGCACAGCGCATAGGCGAGTTCGTCGAACCGCTCCTGGAAGCGGCGGACGCAGTGGTTGAGCACGTCCTGCTTCTCGTAGCTGGCGAGCCGCGCCATCGGTTCCGCCGCGCGCACCGCCCCGGCTATCGCCTCGTCGATCACGTCAGGCGTTGCGAGCGCGGTGCGGAAGGCGACTTCGCCGGTGAACTTGTCGCGCACCTCGAGGTCGGTGTTGGGCTGCGCCGCCTTGTTGTTGAGGTACAGCGGATAGACGTCTTTGAGCGTGGTCATCGGTTTGCTTGCCCCCACCGGTATGTGCGCGCGAAGCTAGGCGGATTCTCCTGCGCTTCCAAGCCCGCTGTCATGCCCCGCGGCGCGTCGCTCGCGCACGAACGAGAGCCCGATCAGACCGACCGCGAGGAGGAACACGATCGACGCGAAGCCGCCGCGCTGACTGTGGGTGATCCGGGTCATGAAGCTCACCAGCCCCGGCGCCAGCCACGCGGTCGCGACGCCCGACAGCGCGTAGACCCCAAAGAACGCGCCGGTGTGGTCGGGCGGGGTGAGGCGGGTGAGCGCGGTGCGGGCCGAGGCGTACTGCGCGGTGATGAAGACGGCGTTGTTGAACCCGATCAGCAGGAACAGCAGGCTCGGCAAAGTGCGGTACACCGGCCCGTCCCACAGCGGCGCGTGCGCCGCCGGGTCCCAGCTCCAGAAATACAGGATCCGGTCGGGCGCCATGCCGAGCAGCGCGATGAGCCCGATCATCGTCATCGCGATTTCGATTATCAGCGCGTTGCGCGCGCCAACCGCGTGGTCCAGCCAGCGCCCGGTCTGGCCGCCGAGCACGGCGAAGATCGACAGGATGATGCCGGTGATCAGCAGGTCGAGCGGTCCCCAGCCCATGACCCCGGCAGCGAGCACGCCGAAGAAGAACAGCACGCCGTTCATCCCGTCGTAGAAGAACATCCGCGCGGCGAGGTAAATTGCCGCGTCGCGGTGCTTGCCGACGGTCCCGATCATCCCGGCGATGTCGCGAGCGCCTTCACGGAATGCTCGCAGCACCGGGATGCCGCTGCGCGGCGCGTCCGGCGTGAACAGGAACAGCGGGACCGCGCCGAGCGCCAGCAGCGCGGCGGCCAACAGCGCCACTACGCGCTCGGGCTCGTGAAGCGCGGCGCTGAAGCCGAACAGCGGCTCCGCGGGCACCCACCACCAGTCGACCTTGCCCGGCAGCGCGAAGGCCCAGGCGGTGAAGCCGAGCGCCAGCACCGAGGCGGCATTGCCCAGCGACAGCGCGAGCCCCGAAGCGGTGTGCGTGTTGCTGAGTCCCGCGGCCCTCACGAGCATCGCGTTATGGAACACCTCCGACCACGCGAACAGCACGCCGACGGCGAGCGCGATCATCATCGTCGTGCCGAGCGAGATGCCGCTGCCGTCGGGCTTTGCCCACCACAGCAGCGCGATCAGCGGAACCATCGCGCCGACGATCAGCCCCAGCCCCGGCTTGCGGTGGCCCAGCTTGTCGAGCGCCGCGCCGAGTAACGGCGCGGTCGCCATCACCGTCCACCCGGCGTACTGCGCGTAGCGGGCGATGAGTTCCTGCCCCCGCACCGGGTCGCCGACGAGCGTCGCCGAGACGTAGGGCATGAAGATGTAGATCGTGATGAGGATGACGTACGGGTCGCGCCCGCCCTCGAACGCCGCCCAGCTTATCGCGCCGCGATTGAGCTTGCCCGTACCTGGCGGCGCCGTCTCGGTGACGATCGGCTCAGCCGCGACCGACGCGGGGCCGAGCGCCTCCGGCACACTGGGTTCGTTCACGCCCGTCTCCCACAGCGTCAGCCGCTTGCGGGCGACGTCCGCGGGGAGAGTGGCCGATTGCGGGGCCGCGCGCCAGCGGCTAATTCGCCGCCTTGCTGTTGTGATCGGCCTGCCGCTTCAGCGCCGCCTTCTCGTGCTGCTCGATGCGGTGCGAGCGCCAGCGCAGGCCCATGCCGGCAACCGAGGTCACCGCGCCGAGGATCAGGCACGCCATCAGCACCGGATCGTCTTTCGCGCCCTTGAACGCGACGATCGCCAACAGGATCACGCTGACGGTGGAGGTGAGATAGCCCGCGCCTTTGAAGCGGGATGCGCGGTTCAATGCCATCCGTACGGCG
>JBQCFR010000439.1:0-15427 GCA_051958885.1 Tsuneonella sp. | reverse complement strand
CGCGGTGCGCGGAGCTTGGGCGGGACCCGACAAGCCGGCGAACGCCGAATTGCTGCTCTGCGCCTTACCGCTTCTGAGCCTGCTTCTGTACCGCAATGCGTACCCGTACTTCTTTCCCTTCCTCACGCTGCCGGTGGCTCTCGCGGCAATTCCCGCGGCGCGCGCCGCGGCGGGCAGCGCGCTGGTGCTGCCGGTGCTGATCGCCGCGATGCTGGCCTCGCTTGCGCTGCAGACATGGCACAAGTGGCCCGCCACACAGGACGCCCAGCGCGCGTACGAACGGGCCGCTCACCTCGCCTTCCCGCAGCCGGTCGCCTACATCGATCGCAGCAACATCCTGCCCTCCTATGACGGCGGCCATAACCTGCTCTCGTCCTGGGGGCTCGCGGGCCTCGATCCGAACGCAATGGAAGACCGGATTGCGCGTGATCGGCCGCCGCTGCTGATCCTCGATTCGCCGACGCTCGAAGCGGCGGTCGAGCCGGGTTTCGCATGGGACGGGAAGCGCCTGTCTCGCTCTGACGAGGCCGCGCTGCGGCGAGCTTACATCCCGCACTGGGGCAAGCTGTGGGTCGCCGGAACAGTGGTGCCTGCGGGCGCGGAAAGGGCCGAGATCGCGATCACGGGCCGCTACACGCTGGAATGCAGCGGCGATCGCATGCTCGACGGCAAATGGGCCGCGTGCGGCCACCCCGTGGACCTGGCGCGCGGATCGCACCGCTGGCACGGCGGCGCGGCTACGCTGCGGTGGGGCGAGCACCTCCCCCGCCCCGCCACGCCGCCGCCCGTAGAGCCGATCTACCATGGCTTCTGACGTGCAAGCGCCGCAGCGGCAGAGCGTGCTGTTCGTCACCCGCAAGTGGTCGCCCGCCGTCGGCGGCATGGAGACCTATTCGCACCGCCTGACGGAGGAGCTTCGCCAGTTGGCGGATGTGGACGTCGCCGCCTTGCCGGGCCGCCCGGACGGTCAGCCCCCCAGCGCCCTGGCGTTGCTTGGCTTTGCCCCGAGGGTGCTCGCACGCTGGTTCGGCCGCACCGCGGCGCCAGACGTGCTTCACCTCGGCGACATGGCGCTGTGGCCGCTCGGGCTTCTGTCCGCGCTCACTGTCGGCCGCACCCGCGTAGTCCTGTCGGCGCACGGAACTGACGTCGGGTACCATCGCCGCGGTGGGATCAAGGGCGCGCTCTACGGCGCCTATTTGCGCTGCGGGTCCCGGCTCCTGCGTGGCGCGAGGGTGATCGCGAACTCGCGCGCGACCGAAGCGGCTGCTCGTGAAACCGGGTGGCACAACATCCGCATCGTTGCGCTCGCGACCGACATGCGCGCCGCGCCAGAGCGCGCGCACGACGGCGCCGTGCTGTTCGCCGGGCGGCTGATCCGCCGCAAGGGCTGCAGCTGGTTCGTGCGCGAAGTCCTCCCCCTGCTGCCAGCCGATGTGCCTCTGAAGGTGGCGGGCACGGGGTGGGATGCGGACGAGATCGCCGCGCTCCGCGATCCCCGGGTGCGCTATCTCGGCGCCTTGCCGCCCGCCGCGCTGGCGGCCGAATACGCGCGCTCACTGTGCACCGTGGTCCCGAACATCGACCTGCCCAACGGCGAATTCGAGGGCTTCGGCCTGGTCGCCTGCGAAGCCGCCGCGTGCGGCGCCGTGGTTCTCGCGGCGCGTACGGGCGGCCTCAGCGAAGCGGTCGTTGAGGGAACGACGGGAATGCTTCTCGAGCCGGGCGATCTAGCGGCATGGGCGCGCGAGATTGCCGCTATCGCGGCTTGGAGCGAAGCCGAGCGCTGCAGTTTCGTCGCCACCTCGAGCGCTGCGGCGCGCGTGCACTACGCGTGGGACCGCGTCGCGCACGAAACGCTGTCGGCCTATGGACAACCGGCATGAAGGTCTGGCTGCCCTGCATCGCCACCGGCACCGGCGCGGAGGTCTGGACGCGGCGACTGGCGGCGGGTCTCGCCGCGCGCGGACACGCCGTGCAACTCGATCGGGTATCGCACCGTTATCAGTACGCGCCGTGGCTCGCCCCCGTTCGAGCGCCTTCCGGCTGCGACGTGGTCCTGGCGAATAGCTGGACCGGCACAGCCTTCGCCGGTCCGGCGCCGCTGGTCACCGTCGTCCACCACGTCGTGCATGATCCCGCGCTGCTGCCGTTCAAGACTGCGCCCCAGGCCATCTTTCACCGGCTGTTCGTCGAGCCGATGGAGCGCGCGGCGATTAGCGCGGCGAGTGCGGTGATCGCGGTAAGCCCGGCGACTGCGAACGCGGTCGAGCGCTATCTCGGCTTCGCCGGCTCGCGCGTGGTCCTCAATGGCGTCGATATCGACGTCTTCACGCCGGGCGATGCTCCTTCGCGGCCGAACGGCGACCGGTTCAAGCTTCTGTTCGTCGGCAAGCCGAGCCGGCGCAAGGGCTTCGACATCGCGGCAGAGATCGTCCGTCGGCTGGGCGCCGAATGCCGCTTCGTGTGCATCGGCGGAGAGCCGGAGCGCGGGTTGGGGATGCCGCCGGGCGAGTACCTCGGCCGCGTCGGTTGTGACCGCCTGATCGAAGCCTATCGTTCCGCCGATGCGCTTCTGATGCCCTCCCGCCTCGAAGGGTTCGGCTATGCCGCCGCCGAAGCGATGGCCTGCGGCACGCCGGTTGTCGCTTGCCGTGGCACCGCGGTGAGCGACATCGTTCCTTGCCGGGGCGGCGTGATCTGCGATGCTGGCGACATCGACGGATTCGTCGCCGGCATTCGCGAACTTGTTCCGAGCAACTCCCGATTGCAGAGCGCACTGCGAAAGCACGCCGCGGACCGCCTGTCCGAACAGCGTTGGCTGGACGAGATGGAGGATACGCTCCTCTCGGTCGTCGCGGCTGGACCGAACTGAAGGCGAAGCAGCACACTCATGACGATGTCCCACCCGCGGCGGATCCTCACGTTGAGCCCCTACGTCACCTGGTCCCCACGGACCGGGGGGACGAAGCGGACGCACTACCTCAATCGCGGCTACGCGCGTGCAGGATGGGATGTCCTGCAGATCAGCTGCTCTTCGGTCATGCAAGGAATGCGGTCGGTCCTGCGCTGGAAGGACCTGCAGATCGGACGCGGCTATAGCGAAGCCGTCTACTTCAATCCCCTGGTCTTTGGCGGGAATCGCCTCCTCCGCGCCGCGGGCACCGCGCAAGTCGCGACATCGCTCATCCCGCGCTTCGCCCTCCCGAGCCTGAGAATCGCGAAGGAGCTGCGACGGCACAAGGTCGTGGTATTCGAACACCCGCAAATGTTCGATCTTGCCCTGCCGTACCTGCGAGACGACCACTTCGTGGTGCTCGACGCGCACAATATCGAAGCGCATCTCCACGCCAATCGTCTCGCCGAACCGGGCATCGCCGGCGCGGGCGCACGCGCTATGCGCGACGTAGAGCGGCGCTGCATGCAGCGGGCGGATCTCGTCTTCAGCTGCTCGCCCGCGGACGCCGCGGCTGCGGCGCTCGAATACGGAGTCGATCCCGCCCGCATCCGGGTTGCCCCCAACGGGGTGGACGTTGCTGAAACCCCCTTCGCCACCGACGGCGGGCGGCTGGCGGCGAAGCAGCGCCTGGGCATCTCGGGGACGGCGGCGCTGTTCATCGGTTCGCGCTGGCTCGCGAATAGCGAAGCCGCCCATCGCATCGTCGCGATGGCGCCCACCCGGCCGGAGATCACCTATCTCGTCGTCGGGGCTGTGGGAGAGGCGCTGCCCAAGACACTGCCCGCGAATGTGGTGGTCGCCGGCGTGGTCGACGACCTCAGTCCGTGGTTCGCTGCAGCCGATGTCGCGATCAATCCGATGGTGAGCGGCAGCGGCAGCAACATCAAGATCTTCGAATACTGCGCCGCCGGCCTGCCGGTCGTGTCGACCGAGTTCGGCGCGCGCGGTATCGAGGACCCCGACGGGCGCGCGGTGGTGACATGCGATCTGTCCGAGTTCCCCGCGCGAATCGTCTCGCTAGCGGGGAGCAGCGACCTGCCCGAGCGGCGAAAGCGAGCGCGCGAGTTGGTGGAGCAAAAATACGATTGGAGCCAAATCGCCGCCGATATCGGCACATCCATCGAAGCTGCGCTGGAGGCGCGGCCGGCATGACGGCGCGACCGCTCTTCAGCGTGGTCATTTGCACGCACAACCGCGCCAGCTATCTCGCGCGCGCCCTCGATGGAGTCGCTCGGCTGGAGTCCGGGTTCGGCCAGTTCGAAGTGCTGGTGGTGGACAACGCTTCAACGGACGACACGCGAAGGGTGGTGAGCGACTTCGAAGACCGGCTTCCCAACATGCGCTACGTCCACGAGGCCAGGCTTGGGCTTTCGATCGCCCGCAACACAGGCTGGCAAGCGTCGGCCGGCCGATACGTCGCCTACCTTGACGATGACGCGATACCCAGCCCGAACTGGCTGCAAAGCGCTGCCGAAGTGCTTGCGCTGATGGGTAGCGAGATTGGAATGCTCGGGGGCCAGGTGCAGCCGATCTGGGAGGCGCCGCGTCCCGACTGGTTGGCCGACCGCTGGCTCGGCTACCTGACGGTGATCGACCTAGGACCGACGGCTCGCTTTGTCGACGAGGACGGCGGCATCGTGGGCGCGAACATGATCATCCCGCGCGAGCTGCTCGAGAAATTCGGCGGATTTTCGCCGCGGGTCGGCAGGATCGGCGGCGCGCTCCTGTCCAACGAGGAACTGCTGTTGAAGCGAACGCTCGCGGCGGCGGGATATCGCGGTTACTACGATCCGGAGGTCCGCGTCGGACACCATGCCCCGCCCGAGCGACTGACCCGCAAGTGGTTTTATCGGCGGCTCTACTGGCAAGGGCGATCGAACGCCGTGGAAATGCGCATGGACCGGCGGGTGCACGGCTGGCGGAGGCCGGTCCTGACTGCACGGGCGCTGATCGGCGCGGCGCGAGAGGGCCTTGCATCGCTGTGGGGGCGTCAAGCATTCGACAGGAGAGCCCAGATGAGCCTGCAGCTGGGCTTGGCCGCGGGCCTGATTGCCCGGGAGCCTGCCGCCCGAGGGGACGCGTGATGCTTCGCCGCTTTCTCCGTCTTCGACACGAACGACGTGAGGGGATCGAGCAGGTCTTCCACCAGCAGCAAGCAATCTTCGTGCATATCCCCAAGGCGGCGGGTTCAGCGGTGTCGATCACCTTGTTCGGCCAACAAATCGGCCACAGCACGATCTGTGAACTGCGTGACCGCGACCCTGCGGCGGTGCGAAACTATTTCAGCTTCGCGTTCGTGCGCGAGCCGCTCGATCGGCTCCAGTCCGCCTTCTACTATCTGCAAGGCGGCGGCATGAACGAGGCTGACCGGCTGTTCTCGGAAAGCCACGTTCGCGGCCTCAGATTTCCGCAATTCGTCGAGAACCTGGCGGCGCAGGATCAACTGCGGCAGTGGTGGCACTTCAGGCCGCAGCATGAATTCGTGCTTCTTAAAAATGCCGTCGGCGTGAACTTCGTCGGTCGCTACGAAAAACTCGACGCCGACTTTGCCGAGATCGCACGGAGGCTGGATCGTCCGGAGCTTCGCCTGCCGGTGCTCAACGCAAGCGCTCGTCCCGCGGAGAGCGTCGATCCGCGCACCAGGCGCCTGGCCGAGGCGATCTATGCCAAGGACTATGAGGTGTTCGGTTACTGATCGTATCCTGCGCGTGTGACTGCAATTGCGTGATCACCGATGCGGCCCTGCCAGGACCCCGAGAATACTCGCATCGAAGCCGTAGCGCTTCTTGACCATTGCCAGCATCGTGACGTTCCAGACCACGATCGAGGCAACCATTGCCGCCACCGCCCCCGCCGCCCCGTACTGCGGGACCAATGCTGCGCCGAGCAGGACATTGACCATCAGGCCGATCGTTTGGCCGAACAGCGCGCCGCCGCTTCGTCCGCCCATCGCCAGCAGCATCCCTACCGGTCCGCAGGCGGCGTTGAAGACTTGTGCCGCCGCGACGTACCACAGCAACGGAGCGCTCTCGCGAAAGTCCGGGCCGAAGACCCGCAGGAGCCAGGGCCCGGCGGCGGCAATGGCCAGTGCGGCGCACAGCGTCGCGAGCGTGGTCGTCCAAGTGAACGTGCGCGTGACCGCGCGAATGCGTTCGATCTCTCCGCGTTGCCAGAACTCCGCCATGCGCGGCGCGTAGCGCATGCCCGCCGCTTGCACCGCCATTGTCAGCACGGGAGTCAGGCGGACGATCGGCTGGAACAGCCCGGTCTCGCGCGGGCCGGCGAGCCAGCCAAGCAGCAGCGTGTTGAGCTCGCCCTGCAGGATTGCCGTCAGCGCCAGGCCCAGGAACGGCAAGGAGGCGGCGGCGGAGTTGCCCGCACCATCGAAGCGCGTCGGGCCAGCGAGCCAACGCCGCTCCCCCCACCACAGCCAGAGTGCGGCGGCGGCCAGCGCCAGCACCGTGGCTGCAGCATTGGCGTACATATATCCGTCGGGCGTAAAGCCGGTGCTGGCGAGCGTTACGACAACCATCACCAGCACGACCGCGGCCGGCCTGATCAATTCGCTTGGCACCTGGGCCAGCGCGATCCGCCCGAACCCTTGCGAAAAGCCCCTTACCAATCCCAGCACTGCCCCCGGAAGGATCAGCAGCGCGCCGAGTTCCAGCGTTTCGCGGTAGGCGTCCGGCACCAGCACCCCTGTCCGGCCGAGAACGACGAGCCCAAAGGACATGAGCAGCGATAGTGCCGCAACCGCAATCAGCGCAAAGCGGGAAAAGGCTCGTATTCCCACCGCATCGCCGGCAGCAAATCGCCCGGCGATCTCCCGCACCGCCAACGCCCCGAGACCGAATTGACTCATTGTCCCGGCGATTCCGACCAGCGACATCACGACCGCGACCGTGCCGTAGCCGTCAGGACCAAGGAGGCGGGCGGTCAACACCGCTTGAGCGAATGAAAGCCCGAGCCCGGCGAGGCGGATCGCCAGGCTGACCCCGCTATCCCGCGCGATCGGCCCGCGCACCAGCTCGCCGAACACGGCGATCGGCGCATCCAAGAACCTCTGAGCCGCTTTCAACTGCCGTCCGTTTCCTGTCCAGGTTCGCAGCGGCGCGGGGCCGATGGACACCGCACGCCGCTCCGCACGCGGTCGGCTCTGCCACCAGATGGTTAGAATTTTATCAAGGTTTCCGCCCTATTCACCATTCGCATTGAGCAAGCTGAAGTCATGCGCAGCCGATGCACGGACTTCACGCGGATGTCAGTGACAGGGACGGGAAAGAAATGAGCGCTTTCGGACGGAAAAACGGCCCCGGAGCGATGAACCCCGGCGCACGTCCGTCTTTCGGTGTCGCGCGACCCATGAAGGGCGGAGCGGAGCGCGCGCCCGGCCCTCCCGGCGGAGAGCAGTTTCCCCCGCTTCCCGGCGACGGCGGCGCACAGCAATCGTTCGATGGCCCCGCGGCCAAGCAATCCGATGCGATGACGCGCCTGGCCGACCGCGCCAATCACGTTCACGAGAACCAGGCCGTCGGCGGCTTCGAGGCCAGCGTCCACAAGATCAAGGAACAGGTGCTCCCGCGCCTGCTCGAGCGTGTCGATCCCGAAGCAGCGGCGACGCTGAGCAAGGAAGAGCTCGCCGAGGAATTCCGTCCGATCATCATGGAGGTGCTGGCCGAGCTCAAGGTCACGCTCAACCGGCGCGAACAGTTCGCGCTGGAAAAGGTGCTGATCGACGAGCTGCTCGGCTTCGGCCCGCTCGAAGAGCTGCTCAACGATCCCGACGTGTCCGACATCATGGTCAACGGTCCCGACCAGACCTACATCGAAAAGAAGGGTCGCCTGCAGCTCGCCGGAATCCGCTTCCGGGACGAACAGCACCTGTTCCAGATCGCCCAGCGCATCGTGAACCAGGTCGGCCGCCGCGTCGACCAGACCACGCCCTTGGCGGACGCGCGCCTGAAGGACGGCAGCCGCGTCAACGTCATCGTGCCGCCATTGAGCCTACGCGGCACCGCGATCTCGATTCGCAAGTTCTCCGAAAAGCCGATCACCTTGGACATGCTCAAGGACTTCGGCTCGATGAACGACAAGATGTGCACCGCGCTCAAGATCGCGGGCGCGTGCCGGATGAACATCGTCTTCTCAGGCGGCACCGGCTCGGGCAAGACGACGATGCTCAACGCCCTTTCCAAGATGATCGACCCGGGCGAGCGCGTGCTGACGATCGAGGACGCGGCCGAACTGCGCTTGCAGCAGCCGCACTGGCTGCCGCTCGAAACCCGCCCGCCGAACCTCGAAGGCCAGGGCGCGATCACCATCGGCGACCTCGTCAAGAACGCACTGCGCATGCGCCCCGACCGCATCATCCTGGGCGAGATTCGCGGCGCGGAGGCGTTCGACCTCCTCGCCGCGATGAACACCGGCCACGACGGATCGATGTGCACGCTTCACGCCAACAGCGCGCGCGAATGTCTCGGCCGTATGGAGAAGATGATCCTGATGGGGGACATCAAGATCCCCAAGGAGGCCATCTCGCGCCAGATCGCCGAATCGGTCGATCTGATCGTCCAGGTCAAGCGCCTGCGCGACGGTTCACGCCGCACCACCGGCGTGACCGAGGTGATCGGCATGGAAGGCGACGTGATCGTCACCCAGGAGCTGTTCAAGTTCGAGTATCTGGACGAGAGCGAGGACGGCAAGATCCTCGGCGAATTCCGCTCGAGCGGGCTACGCCCCTACACGCTCGAGAAGGCGCGCCAGTTCGGCTTCGACCAGGCCTATCTCGAGGCCTGCCTCTGACCTCGGTCTAGCCGGCGAACAGCCCCTTCGCGGACATAGCCACCAACACGATACCGGCCACCGCGCAGACGAAGAACACGCCGGTCCACGGCATCCACCCGACGCGGTCGATGTGCTGCCGGCGCACGCGACGCCGCTCGGCGAAGCTGGCGGCCATCGCGACGCCCATCAGCCCCGCGCCCCACAGTGCGGCGATCTGTGCGTCGGTGGCGAACGCGAAGAAATCGTGCAGGGTCATCGCCGGCGCATATGGGAACGCTTGCACTGCGCGCCAGCCCGCCTAGGGCCGCAAGTCGTGGAGGGGCATCCGCATCATCACCATCGTCCGCTGCTGGCGCTGCTGATCCGGCTCGGCGCGGCGTTCGTCCTCTCGATCATGCTGGTGTTCGTCAAGCTGGTGACCGAGGCAGGCGTCTCGCTGACCGAGACGCTGTTCTGGCGTCAGCTTCCCACGGTGCCGATCCTGCTGCTGTGGTTCGCCTCCCGCGGCCGCCTCTCGGCGCTCGGTTCGGACCGGCTCGGCAGCCATGCCCGGCGTGCGCTCTACGGCCTTGTCGGCATGTTCCTCAACTTCGGCGCGGTCACGCTACTGCCGCTCGCGGAGGCGACCAGCCTCAACTTCACGTCCGCGATCTGGGCGGTGATCCTGTCCGCCCTGCTGCTGCACGAGAAAGTGGGCCCGTGGCGCTGGACGGCGGTGGTGCTCGGGTTCGTCGGCGTGCTGGTGATCGCCCAGCCCGCGGGCGGTCACGTCCCGCTGAAGGGCGCCGCGGTGGCGCTGTCCGCCGCCTTCATGATTGCGCTGATCTCGATCCAGATCCGCGATCTGGCGCGGACCGAAGAACCGCTGACGATCGTGTTCTGGTTCGCTGCCTTCAGCGTCCCCGTGCTGGCGCTCGCCATGCCGTTCGTGATGACCCGCCACACGCTCTACGAATGGGTGCTGCTCGGCGGATTGGCGCTGTTCGGGCTGCTCGGTCAGTTCCTGCTCACCGCGGCGCTGCGCTTCGGCGCTGTCGCGAGCGTGATCGTGATGGACTATTCCTCACTCGTGTGGGCGACGCTGTTCGGCTGGTGGGTGTTCGGCCGCCTTCCCACCTCCTCGACCTGGCTCGGCGCGCCGCTGATCGTCGCCGCGGGCCTGCTGATCGCCTGGCGCGAACACCGCCTGTCGCTCGACCGCCCCGGACCCGAGGTCAACGCCTGAGGGAACCGGGTCGGCACAACGCCGTTTTCACGTTCGAACAACTGGGAAGAGGGGAACGAGACATGGCCAGGAAGTTAATCATCGCGCTCGGCGTAGCTGCCATCACCTTGACTGCCGCCGCCTGCAACACCGTCAAGGGCGTGGGCCGGGATGTCGAGTCCGTCGGTCAGGCCGGCGAGGACGCCATCAACTGATCGCATAACGACAGACCCTTTGTGGTCGCCTTACGCCCGTCGGGGTCTTACCCGGCGGGCGTTTGTCGTTTGCGCCGCGTCCAGCCGCTCTTGCCGCCCGGCCGCCGCTGCATGCTACTGGCGCAGGGGGCCGCCGACCCAGGCGCTCATGTCCACCGTGTTGCGGACCTTCCACGGCACGCCGCTGCCGGTGAGGAACAGCTTCTCCATTTCCTCGCGGGTGAACGGGCGCGCGCCGATCCGGCCGAACACCGCGATCTGGCCGCCGGTTTCGTCCACCGCGCGGTCGCGGTCGAGGCCCTTGGACAGCGCGACCGCCGGCGACGGTGTCTTGGCCCACGCGATCAGTTCGGGCACCGGCGCCGGGCTGAAGCCGTAGAAGTTGCGCTGGCTCGCCGGACTGGTGAGCTGAATCACCTTCATCCCGTTCCGCCCGTCAGCGACATAGGCGAACAGCGAGGCGTTGGTCGAACCGACGATCACGTCCTCGGCATCGTTCAGCTTCCCGTCGAAGGTCACCTTCTTGAACACTTGCGGATGTTCGGGCCGGGTCACGTCGAGGATCACCAGCCCGTCCTGCTTGGCGGCGACGTAGGCATAAGTGCGCGCGACATAGAGCCGGCGTGCGTCCGCCAGCGGGACAGTCGCCTCGGGCAGCGGTACCGGGTTGCGCAGGTTGGTGACGTCGAACAGCTCGACCCCGCGCGCGGTGGTCACCCACAGGTAACGGAACTGGATCGCGCTCGCGCGCGCGTCCGGTAGTTCGCGCACCGCGGCGAGCTGCGGGTGGAGCGGATCGGAGAGATCGACCACCACCAGGCCCACGTCGGCGGTGATGTAGGCGACCTCGCCCGCCAGCACGATGTGCCGCGCGCCCTTGAGCACGTCGTTCTCGTTCCAGGTGACGGCGCGGCTGAGCTGGTTGTTGCGGAACTCGCGGTCGGCCATCGTGTCGATGTTGACGAGGATCAGGCCTTCCTCGGAATCGGTGATCGCGGCGTAATGATAGATCGGCAGGAACGCCTGCTCGTGATTGGCCTCGCGCATTTCCGGCGTATTGCGGGTCGGCGCAATGGCCTGGTTGGTCGGCAGCGCCATGCAGGTGGCGTTCTTCGTCGCGACGTGGGTATCGTGGCCGAGCGGCGAGAACGGCGCGCTGACGATCCGTTCGGAGAAGCCCTTGTTGGCGATCGCGGCGACGTCGTAGACTTGGAAACCGCCGAGTCCTTCGGCGACGTACATTTATTCTCCGCGAAGCTGCAGGCAGACGACCCGGTCTCGGGTGCCCTGCACCACGTTGGTGAACTGCTCGAGCCCGTGCGTTTCACCCGAGAGGTGCTTGTCGAGGGTCTCGCCGCGCGTGTGGTCCTTCAACTCGCGGCCCTGCCCATCGACGAACTCCTTGTAGAAATCGGGGTAGGCGTACTTGTGGAGATAGCTGCCGAGCACCGCCTGCGGCTCATCCCACTCGGTCACGCGCACCGCTTCGAACCCACCTTCGAGGCCGGTCCAGGCGTTGAGCCCGACGAAGTTGACGAAATTGGTGCCGAGCAGCAGCAGCTGGCTCATGATCGCGTTGTTGTCGTCGTCTGCCGACAGGTGGCAATCGGTGCAGGTCTTGGTCTCTTCGGTGCGCACAGTGTGCGGGAAGTGCGGCGCGAACGCCTGGCTAGAGAAGCCGCCGCCCGAGATCGGCGGCTGCTGGACGTAGATCCGCTCCCGGTTGAGGTTAGTCGAACTCAAGACCAGCGCACTCGATGACCTGACCGGAGCGATCTCGTTGCCCTTGGTGGTCTGGTGCCGCCCGAGCTGGAACATGTCGTCGCGCGCGACCTGCGGGTTGTAGGTCGCAAAGTTGCGCGTCGTCTCGCCCTCGTAGTGATTGGACGAAGTCTTCCAGTTGGCCTCGATCGGGAGGTGGCAGCCGCCGCAGCTCGTGGTCCAGCTCAGGTGGCAGGTGAAGCACGCCATCTCGTTGTCGGGATGCGCGCGGTCCTCCTTGGCGATGCCGGTTCCGAAGCTGTACAGGCCGGTCTCCGCGCCGTCCTTGGCCATCAGCTTCGCGCGCGCCGACTTGGGATTGAAGTGCGGGCTGGTGGGATCGACCGAATCCTTGGTGAGGTGCACTTCCCATTCGAGCTTGGGATCGACCGCCGAGCGCTGGATCAGCACCTGCCGCCCGTCCGCGCCCCAGGTCCATTCGAAGCGCCGCTTGCCGTCGGGATTGCGCAGCAGCGCGAGGTTGTTGCCCTTGGGCGGCGCGGCGGGACCGCTGGTCATCAGCGTCGGGTAGGCGTCGGCGGTGCCGTGGCAGTCCTTGCAGCCGATCTCGATCGCATCGGCGACCTCGGCGTAGATCAGCCCGTTGCCGTGACTGTCCTGCGCGAAGTGGCAATCGGCGCACTGCAGGCCCTTCTCGGCATGGATGTCCATCAGGTGGACCGCCTTGCCGGGATTCTGCCCGACGGTGGGGAACTTGCCCTCGCCTGCCTTGCGCCATTTCTCGGGATCGTCGTGGCTGACGATGTGCGCGGTGTCGGTGCCGTAAGTGCTCATGTCGCCGCCGGCGTCGAGCAGGTTGCCGACCCGGTCGTGCTTGAACACCCCGCGGAAGTTCCACCCGTGGCCGTGATAGTCGGCGAACTGGGTGTCCTTCAGCGTCGGGTTGAGATCGTAGACGTTGCGGAGGAAGTCGAGGTCCGCCCACTTGCCGCGCGGGCTCGCGCCTTCCGGATTGCGGTCGAGCACCTCGCGCACTTCGGCGGCTGTGGGGTATTTCTGCTTTTCCGGCCACATCGAGGGCGCATCGGATTCGTAGTCCCACATCGTGTAGCCGAGGTAGGAATTCAGGAAGATGTTCGGCTGGTGCATGTGGCAGTTCATGCACTGCGCGGTCGGGATCGAGCGCGTGAACACGTGTTGGAGCGGGTGGCCCTTCTCCTTCACCGGCGCGCCCGCGTCCTCGCCCTCATGCCCCGGCTGCTTGAGCGCGCCGTGACCGCCTTCGGCCGGCTCCATCTTGTCCGCGATCGTCGGATCGACGGTGATCGTCTGACCGTCGCGCCCGTACTTGGCATAGATTGACGAGTGCATCGGATCGCGGTCGTTGGCGTAGATCACGTGGCATCCGGCGCAGCCCGAGTGGCGGTAGTCGCCGGGCTGGTCGTTGGTCCCCATGAACCACATATATGGGTCGTTGAGACGCGTCTTGTGCAGGTTGAGCACGGGGATAGCCACCCGCAGACCCGTGCCGGGCCCGCGGTTCGACTGCTTGAGGTCGGGGCGGCCGGGCTCCTCGAGCCGCTGGATCGAGCCGGTCGAGTTGGGCAGGCCGATTTCGGCAAAGCCCGAGCTGATGTTGCGGCCGCCGCGCTCGAACACGCGGAACACGTCGCCGGGCGGCATGACGTGCCAGGTCGGCAGCGGATAAAGTTCGGCGAGCGCGCCGCGGTTCTTCTGCGCCTCGGTCACGGTGCCCGGCGGATCGCCTGCGCTGACGATCTTCGCCGGCTCTCCGGTGCGGGTGTACGATTCGCCCAGCAGCGGCGTTTTGATCGTCAGCACCCCGTTGTTGTATGCCGCCGCCGCCCAGAACATCGCCGCGTTCGCCATCAGCGAGCGCTCGGCCGCCTCGATCGTCTCGATGTGGCAGGCGCCACACGCCTCGCGGGCGATGCGGTAGTCGCTCGGGTTGACGAAGCGGACGAACTCCGGGCTTTCGCGGTTGAGCAGCGTGTAGCTGTGCTTCGGGTTGGCCGAGGACGGGTAGTTCCACCCGTGCGGGAAGCGCGGGAGCACGTGCGCCGCCTCGCGCGCGGCGACATAGGCGGGTGCATCGTGCGCCAACTCGGAATTGCCGCGCACGCTGGCGTTGCCGCCGTGGCAGTCAGTGCAGCCGAGCCGCACCGCGCTGGTGGTGTGCATCGTCGGCGCGTCGGTCTTGACGTGGCACGACAGGCATCCGGCCGACTTGGCGTCCGCGTCGGCCTGTGTCTGGGTGACCGGCGCCGGCGGCGCGGTGACCAGGCTGTAGTCGCGCGCGACGGGCTTCTCGTCCTCCGAGGCGACCGTGCGCTGGCCGCCCAGCACCATCGCCGCGGCGGCGAACAGCAGCGCGGCCCAGAAGGCGAGAGTGCGGACAGAGCGCATCAGTACGTCACGATCACGTTGGCGAGGATCGAATAGTAGCTGCGGCGGCCGTTCAGGTTATCGAACAGGTCGCGGAACCCGCTCCCGGGCAGCAGCGCGGCCGCGGAGAGCCGGGCAACGATGTTCTGCGTCGCCTTGGGCCGCCAGATCGCCGCCGCCGACAGGTCCCACCCGATCGACTTCGGGATCGAGCCCTCGTTTCGCAGCGCCTGCAGCGTGGCGGTGTTCTCGAACCACAAGTGGTTGGCGTTCGCCGAGAGCCGCATTTCGGGCGAGAGGTCGAAATCCGCGCCCGCGCCGACCAGCTCGAGCCCCGGGTTGTTGAAGTTGGACTGCCCCTGTTCCTTGCTCGAGCGCAGCGAATTCAGAATGCCGTTGCGCCCGTTGAGCCCGATCACGCGCCCACCGCCGGCAAACGGGATCGTCTGGCGGATCCAGTAGCTGGTGTCCGCGCCGGCGAAGACCGGGTTCTCGAACACCGCGTCGAACCCGTTTTCCTTGTTGTCGTAAGGATCGCCGTCACCGCTGGCATAGGCGCCCGACAGGCGAAAACGCATCCAGTCATGGTCGTAGCTGACTTCCGCCGCGCCGAAGAACGCGCGGATCTGCGCCGGCTTATCGGTGAAGAAGCTGTTGCGGTCGCTGCCGAGCGCGCCGTAGGCGCTCGCGGTCACGTTGATCCGCCCGACGTGGCCGTCCGCGTTGTAGCCGAGATATACGACATCGTAGTTGCGGCCGCGCAGCGTGCCCAGCAGCGCGGGCCGCACCGGAAAGCCGTTGTCGTCGATCTCGATGTCGTTCCGCTCACGGTTCATGTTGTAGGCGACGGTGACCTGGCTGGTCAGCGAGGGGATCAGGAAATCCTGGCGGTAGGCGTTGGCGACGAACAGCCAGTCCTTGCGCGGGGTCTGCAGCACCGCGTTGAGGCCGCTGTTAGTGTCCTTCTCGAGCCGCCAGAACGCCGCCAGGTTGTACTGGAAGCGGTTGTTGTCGCGGTTGCCGAACAGGCGGATGCCGAGCTGATTGTCGTTGAACAGGAATCCGCGGAAATCGGTCTGGAACGGCTGGATGCCGACCCGCACCGAATCGAAGTCATACCGTTCGGAGGTGTTCCGG
>JBQCFR010000438.1:0-5861 GCA_051958885.1 Tsuneonella sp. | reverse complement strand
GGCGGCGCTCAAGGTGAACCTCGCCGCGCTGAAGCCCGGCGGGCTGATCATCGCCGACAGCGGCGAGTTCACCAAGCGCAACCTCGAGAAGGCGAAGTACGAGGCGAGCCCGCTCGACGACGGCAGCCTCGCCAAGTGGCAACTCCTGGCCTTCGATATCAGCGCGCTGACGCTCGAGGCGGTGAAGCCCTTCGGGCTCGGCAACAAGGAAGCGCTGCGCTGCAAGAATATGTGGACGCTGGGCCTGGCGCTGTGGATGTTCGACCGCGACCGCCAGCCTCTGATCGACTGGCTCAACGGCAAGTTCCGCAACAACCCTGAGCTTGCCGCCGCCAATATCGCGGCGCTCAACGCCGGCCACGCCTATGGCGAGACGGCCGAGCTCGGCGGCAACCTGCAGCAAGTGCACGTCGCCCCGGTCAAGAGCGAGCCGGGGCTGTACCGCACCGTCACCGGCGCCGAAGCGGTCTCGCTCGGCCTCGTCGCCGGTGCGCAGCTTGCCGCGCTGCCGATGTTCTTCGGCGGCTACCCGATCACGCCCGCCTCGGCGATCCTCCATCATCTGGCGCGGCTCAAGGAGTTCGGCGTCACTACCTTCCAGGCCGAGGACGAGATCGCGGCGATCTGCGCCGCAATCGGCGCGTCCTACGCCGGGCAGCTCGGCGTCACGTCTTCGTCGGGCCCGGGTATCGCGCTCAAGACCGAGGCGATGGGTCTGGCGATCATGACCGAGCTGCCGCTGGTGATCGTCAATTCGCAGCGCGGCGGCCCCTCCACCGGCCTGCCGACCAAGACCGAGCAGAGCGATCTCTACCAGGCGGTTTACGGGCGCAATGGCGACGCGCCGATGCCCGTCGTTGCCGCGCGCAGTCCTTCGGACGCGTTCGAAGTGGCGATCGAGGCCTGCCGTATCGCCGTGCAGTACATGACCCCGGTCATGCTGCTGACCGACGGCTACATCGCCAATGCCGCCGAGCCGTGGAAAGTGCCCGATCCGAGCGGCTTCGAGCCGTTTCCCGCGCGCTTCCTCGAAGCCAAGGCGGAGGGCGAAGAGCTGCTGCCCTACAAGCGCGATGAGAAGGGCGCGCGGCCGTGGATCAAGCCGGGCACGCCGGGCCTGCTCCACCGGATCGGCGGGATCGAGAAGCACTTCGAGACCGGCAACATCGACTACTCGCCGAGCAACCACCAGAAGATGACCGATGCGCGCCGCGACAAGGTGCTCGGCGTCGAGGTACCCGATCAAACCGTGGCGCTGGGCGACGAGACCGGCGATCTCGCGGTGGTCGGCTGGGGCAGCACGTTCGGCCCGATCCACCAGGCGGTGCGCCGCGCGCGCGAGCAGGGCCGCAAGGTCAGCCACATCCACGTGCGCCACATCTGGCCGCTGCCGAAGAACCTCGGCCCGCTGCTCGAAGGGTTCGGCCGCGTGCTGGTGCCCGAGATGAACACCGGCCAGTTCAAGACCGTGCTGCGCGACCAGTTCCTCGTCGAAGCGGACAGCCTGACCAAGACCAGCGGCCAGCCCTTCCAGATCGCCGAGCTGATGGACGCGATCGGCAAGTATTTCGACGACGTCCCCGGCAACGAGGGCGGCGAGGTTCCGGCCGACAGGAGCCAGCTTCCCGAGCCACAATCCGGCTACGACGACGGCACCTTGCCCGACGCCCCGTTCCACGGCGACGACGCGGCGTTGCCGGGCGAGGGGCCTGACAACGGGGCGGTGAACCAGTGAACACTACAGCTGCCGAGCGTTTTGTGGATGTAGTGCTGGAGGACGGCTGGATTGCGAAACCAGCCAACCTGCTCAGTGCGATGCGCGCTCCGTCTGGACGTAATCCAGCGGCGACTTCACGGGAGGTCGCCGATGCATTGTCGGCGTTGGATGACACCCAAGCGCTCTCGATTATCAAGGCCACTCTCGATGCGGCCTACTTCTCGGTCTTGAACTTGCTCGACGCCGATATGAAGAACTCAGGGATCGAGATTGAAATCGCTACCGAAACTGATCGGTGGAAGAGCAACGAGATTACCGTTTCACTTCACGAACTCTATCGCGATCGCGTGGAGCCGAACGGCTCCGTGAGGAAGCCATCATGAACGACATGACCCCCATCCAGACAACGCTCAAGGACTGGGAAACCGACCAGGAAGTGCGCTGGTGCCCCGGCTGCGGGGACTATGCGATCCTCAAGGCGGTGCAGCGCACGTTGCCGCAGGTCGGGGCCGATCCGGCCAAGACGGTGTTCGTCAGCGGCATCGGCTGCTCGAGCCGCTTTCCGTACTACGTGGAGAGCTACGGCTTCCACACGATCCACGGCCGCGCGCCGGCGTTCGCCACCGGCATCAAGCTCGCCAATCCCGAGCTCGACGTGTGGCTGATTACAGGCGACGGCGACGGGCTCTCGATCGGCGGCAACCACCTGATGCACGTGCTGCGCCGCAACGTGAACGTGCAGATCATGCTGTTCAACAACGAGATCTACGGCCTCACCAAGGGCCAGGTTTCGCCCACCAGCCGGCTCGGCACGAAGAGCCCGTCGACCCCGCTCGGCTCCTACGACCGGCCGGCGCAGCCGTGCGCCTTCGCGCTGGGATCGGGCGCGCGGTTTGTGGCCCGCGGGTTCGACGTGTCGAAGAACCTGCCCGAGGTGCTCAAGGCCGCGCACGCGCACCAGGGCGCGGCGTTCATCGAGATCTTCCAGAACTGCATCGTCTACAACAAGGATGTGTTCGAGGACTTCGCCGCGCCCAAGGGCGCCGAGGACCGCCAGCTCTGGCTCGAGCACGGCCAGCCGATGCTGTTCGCCAAGGGCACGAAAGGCATCACGCTCGACCGCGAGCTGCTCGAACTCAAGGTCGTCGACGTGATCGATGGCGACTGGGAAGCGGCCGGGGTGATCGTCCACAACGTCAAGAACCGCGCGATTGCGCACATGCTGGTCGAAATGCGCTTCGGGACCTTTCCGATGGCGCTGGGCGTGCTCTACGACGATCCGCGCCCGACGTTCGAAAGCGCGGTGATCGCCGAAAAGGCGCAGGCGAGCGAGGGCAAGGACGCCAATCTCGCCAAGCTGCTCGGCAAGGGCCAGAGCTGGCGCGTGGAAGAAACGGCCGCCGACCGGCTCTGAGCGCGCACCTAGCGCGCAGGTTCGACCAACCGCGCGCCCTCTTCGATGACGGCAATTGCCGCGCTGCGGATCGCCGCCTATCACGCGGCCATTCGCAATCAGGCGCGCCTGCGCCCGGAGAGGACTGCCCGCATGAAATCCAACCTGATCGCCGCGCTGCTGCTCGGCACCGCCGTCGCGACCCTCGGCCCCGTGGGCTGCAAGATGGCCGGAACCGATGCCGAAGTCGCCGCCACACCCGGCACCGAGCTCGGCATCCGCAAGGACTGGATGGATACCTCGGTAAAGCCTGGTGACGACTGGTACCAGTACACCAACGGCAACTGGATGAAGAACACCGAGATTCCCGCCGACCGCTCGAGCGTCGGCGGCTTCTTCATCGCCGATCAGCAGACCGAGAAGAACCTCGCCGCGCTGATCGCGGACATCGAGAAGTCGGACCCCGACAAGGGCACCGACGCGTGGCGGGTGAAGACGTTCTACGACAGCTTCCTCGACACTAAAGCGATCGACGTCGCCGGGCTGAAACCGGTGCAGGCCGATCTCGACCGCTTCGCCGCGATCGCCGACAAGACCCAGCTCGCGCAGGTGATCGGCAGCCAGACCCGCGCCGACGTCGATCCGCTCAATTCGACCAACTTCTGGACCGAGAACCTGTTCGGTGTGTTCGTGACCCAGGCGCTCAAGGGCGGCCAGGTGGTGCCCTACATCCTGCAGGGCGGCCTCGGCATGCCGGAGCGCGAGTATTACCTCTCGTCCGACCCGAAGATGGCGTCGTTGCGCACCGCGTACCGCAAGTACATCGCGGACTTCCTCAAGGCGGCGAACATTCCCGACGCCGACGCCAAGGCGCAGCGCATCTACGATCTCGAAATGAAGATCGCGCATGCGCACGTCAGCCGCGAGGCGAGCGACGATTGGGCGACCGCCAGCAGCCTGTGGTCGCCGGCCGACTTCAAGGCGAAGGCCCCGGGGATGGACTGGGACGCGTTCTTCAAGGGCGCGAACCTGGCGAACTACCAGACCTTCGACGCCTATCACCCGGCTGCGATCACCGGGCTTTCCGCGCTCGTCGCGTCCGAGCCGCTCGATGCGTGGAAGGACTGGCTGGCGTTCCACCAGCTCAACAGCCACGCCGCGGTGCTGCCGAGCACGCTCGATAACCTGCATTTCGCATTCTACGGCAAGCAGCTCAACGGCACGGAGGAGCAGCGCCCGCGCGACAAGCGCGCGCTCGCCGCACTCAACACGTACATGGGCGACGCGCTCGGCAAGCTCTATGTCGAGAAGTACTTCCCCGCCTCGGCCAAGACCGAGATCCAGGGCATGGTGAAGAACATCAAGGATGCGTTCGCCACCCGCATCGACCAGGTCGAGTGGATGGCCCCGGCGACCAAGGCCGAGGCGAAGAAGAAGGTCCAGACGATGGAAGTCGGCGTCGGCTACCCCGACACCTGGACCAGCTACGACAACCTGAACCTGCAGGCGGGCAGCCCCTATGCCGACGTCACCGCGGCGGAAAAGCTGCGCTACAGCCAGCAGCTCGCGAAGATCGGCAAGCCGCAGGACAAGCACGAGTGGTGGATGAACGCGCAGCTCGTCAACGCGGTGAACCTGCCGGTGCAGAACGCGCTCAACTTCCCCGCGGCGATCCTCCAGCCGCCGTTCTTCGATCCCAAGGCCGACGCGGCGTTCAACTACGGCGCGATCGGCGCGGTGATCGGGCACGAGATCAGCCACAGCTTCGACAACAACGGCGCGGCGTTCGATGCCAGCGGCGCGATGCGCAACTGGTGGACCGACGCCGACAAGAAGAAGTTCGAAGCTGCGGGCAAGGCGCTCGCCGACCAGTACGACCAGTACGAGCCCTATCCGGGGCTGCACGTGAAGGGCGAACTGACGCTGGGCGAGAACATCGCCGACATCGCCGGCCTCAACGCCGCCTACGATGCCTATCACAAGTCGCTCGGCGGCAAGGCAGCACCGGTGATCGGCGGGTTCACCGGCGACCAGCGGTTCTTCATCGCCTTTGCGCAGACCTGGGCGACCAAGATGCGCGAGGCGGCGCTGCGGCAACGCATCGCCACCGATGGGCACGCGCCGGGCAACTACCGCGCGCTCACCGTGCGCAACATGGATGCCTGGTATAAGGCGTTCGACGTGAAGCCGACCGACAAGCTCTACCTGCCGCCCGAGAAGCGCGTGAAGGTCTGGTAAGGCAAGCTGGCGGGGGAGGCGCTCAGTCGGCTTCCTCCGCCTCGACCTGCTGCTCGATGCGTTCTTCGACCGGCTCGAGGCGCTCCATCACCTTGCGGTTCTTCGCGCTGAGCAGGTACTGCCACACGCCGTAGGCGTTGATCAGCAACAGCACGCCGTTCTGCACCGCGATCGGCGTGCCGGTGTTGAGCAGGCCGGAGACGATCCACACGATCGACACCGCGCAGAACAGCACGAAACCCCAGCCGGTCACCCGTCGGCCGAGATCGGCCGCGACCAGGGCGGCGGCACAGACCGTGCCGACAGCGCCAATCCATTCCAGGGGTCCGTTCAGGGAAGCCTCCGCGCGTCCCGGAGCGGGCTTGCTCCGGTTGGTGACCCCTACGGGAATCGAACCCGTGTTTCAGCCGTGAGAGGGCCGCGTCCTGACCGCTAGACGAAGGGGCCAAACCGAAGTCTGACACGCCGCCGATGGTGACCCCAACGGGAATCGAACCCGTGTTTCAGCCGTGA
>JBQCFR010000437.1:0-8265 GCA_051958885.1 Tsuneonella sp. | reverse complement strand
CGCGATACCGCTGAGCGTCTCGGGCCGCTCCTCGAACTCCATCGCACCTGCCTCGACCATCGCCGCCTCGCGCGCTTGCGCCCCGGCGACCAGCTGGGGGATCAGCGCTGCCTCGGGCATGTTCTTCCAATACTTGCGGGGCATTTCCTTGAGCATCGCCCCGATCTTCAAACGCGCGGGATTGAAGATCGATGCATAGTATTTGCGCCACAAGTCCTCGGTCGGATCGCCCGACGGCGCATCCGAACGCTGCGCGGGCGGCCCTTCCTCGAGCCGGTCGCCGTCCCAGTGCAGCGAGCCCCTGGGGGTGAGGATCGACCACTTCATGTTCGCAAAGCGGCGCACGAAGAACCCCGCGTTGACGCGCAGGATGTGATGCTCGGGCTCGAACCACGCGACGTAGTGCTGTTCCCCATTGGCTTCGCCCTCGACCAGCCGGAAGCGGACGAACGCGCGCATCTTGTGGATGTCCCGGCGGACGCTGCGGGCGAGCTCTTCGAGCCGGCGCACGTCCGGATCGGCGCCGTCCTCCAGCAGCCGCGGATTGCCCTGCAACCGCCACAGCAGACGGTAGAGCACCGCGAAACGTTCGGGTTCCGAATGGCAGATCGCGCTTTTCGCGCGCTCTACGAATGCCCGGCTCGCGCGCACCGGACGGGCATCGACGGGCGGTGACGGCAGGCGCCGCTTACCCCCGGCAAACAGGTCCCCTGCCCCGCCCGGCTCGATCCACGCGACCCGATCGGGCGGCACGTCGCACTGGACCAGCGCACGCGCCTGATCGCGCCAGAACTCGAAGTCGTCTGGCTCCAGCAGCGTGATGCCAAACGCCCCCGGCAAGTGCATGTCGCGAAAGGGGGCGCTCATTGTCGTCCTTCTCGCGTGACCTCGTCCTTCGAGACGCGTTTTCGAGACGGGGCTACGCCGCTCTTCAGCCGCTCCTCAGGACGAACGGCTTGCCCAGAGATTCCGTTCATCCTGAGGAGAGACTGAGCGAAGCGTCGCAGACGCGCAGTCGAAGGCTCGTCTCGAAGGGTCATGCCGCGAACAGTTCCAGCTGCTCGGTCTTGGGTGCCAGCAGAGCGCGCAGGTCCGCGCGATCGGTCAGCGTCAGCGGGCGCCAGTCGCACGTGACGATGAACGGACGCACCTTGGCAACCGAGACCGTCAGCTTCGCAACATCGTCGAGCCGCAGCGTGCGGTGGCGTCGGCTGGCAAGGATCGCCTTGACCGCGCGCACCCCCAGCCCGGGCACGCGCAGCAGCTGTTCGCGGGTCGCACGGTTGACGTCGACCGGAAAACGCTCGCGGAACTTGAGCGCCCAGGCGAGCTTGGGATCGATGTCGAGCGGCAGGTTGCCGTCCGCTTCGGTCGCCTGCATCACCTCGTTCGGCTGATAGCCGTAGAACCGCATCAGCCAGTCCGACTGGTACAGCCGGTGTTCGCGGATCAGCGGCGGGCGCTTCAATGGCAGCACCGCGCTGGCGTCGGGGATCGGGCTGAATGCGCTGTAAGAGACCCGCCGCAGCCCGAACGCATCGTAAAGTCGGCTTGCCTTGCCGACGATATCCGCATCGCTTGCCGCATCGGCGCCGACGATCATCTGGGTCGACTGCCCCGCCGGGGCGAACCGCGGCGCGTGCCTGAAGCGCCGCCGCGCGTCCTTCGCCTCGACGATGTCGCCTTTCAGCTTGCCCATCGCGCCTTCGATCTGCCGCGCGTCCTTATCCGGTGCGAGGCGGGTGAGCCCGCTGTCGGTCGGCAGTTCGACGTTGATCGACACCCGGTCGGCATAGAGCCCCGCCTGGTGGACCAGCTCGGGATCCGCCTCGGGGATGGTCTTGAGGTGAATGTAGCCGCGGAAATCGTGCTCTTCGCGCAGGATACGCGCGACCTCGACGAGCTGCTCCATCGTGTGGTTCGAGCTCTTTACGATGCCGGAGGAGAGGAACAGCCCCTCGATATAGTTGCGGCGATAGAACGCCAGCGTCAGGTCCACCACTTCCTGCGGGCTGAACCGCGCGCGCTGCACGTTCGAGCTCTTGCGGTTGATGCAGTAATGGCAGTCGAACACGCAGTGATTGGTCAGCAGTATCTTGAGCAGCGAGATGCAGCGCCCATCGGGCGCATAGGCGTGGCAGATGCCCATGCCCTCGGTCGAACCGATGCCCTTTCCGCCCAGGCTATCCTTCTTCGCCGTCCCCGACGACGCGCACGAGGCGTCGTACTTCGCCGCGTCGGCGAGAATCGCCAGCTTCTCGATGGTGGTCTGCGAGCCCATTCGTTCTGTATATGTTCTTGCAGCCGATTCGCCTAGCGCTAAGCTTGCACGACTCCCTCGAAGACCCTTCGAGACGCTCGGACTACGTCCTCACTCCTCAGGGCGAACGGGGATAGAAAGTCCGCCTCCCAACCTTGTTCGTCCTGAGGAGGGTCGAAGCCGCAGGCTGAGACCCGTCTCGAAGGACCAGCCGCTCGTCGGTCAGCTGCCAATGACCCGGGTCTGCGTATCTCTCCTCGGAGGAGAGAGTGTACCAGAGATCAGATGGATTGTCCTGCTGCCTCAGCTGAGCGCTAATTTGCTCAGCCTTTTTTCTCGGCTTTGCGCTTCTTCATCGTGTCGTGGAAGCGGTCCGCCCAGCCCGGCTTCACCAGCTGGTCGGCGCGCACCATGCGCATTTCCCCCGGCTCGACATCGCGGCTCACCGCGCTGCCGGCCGCCACGATCGCATCGGCCCCGATCGTCACCGGCGCGATCAGCGCGCTGTTCGAACCGATGAACGCGCGCTCGCCGATCACTGTCTTGTACTTGAAGTAGCCGTCGTAATTGCAGGTGATCGTGCCCGCGCCGATGTTGGCGCCCGCGCCCACTTCCGCGTCGCCGAGATAAGTCAGGTGATTGGCCTTGGCCCCTTCCCCCAGCGTCGCCTTCTTCATTTCCACGAAGTTCCCGACCTTGGCCTTGCGGCCCATCACCGCGCCCGGCCGCAGTCGCGCGAACGGCCCGACCTCGCAGCCCTCCCCGATCGCAGCGCCTTCGATGTGGCAGAAGCCGCGGATGGTGGCGCCGTCCGCCACCGTCACCCCGGGGCCGAAGAAGACGTTCGGCTCGACCGTCACGTCGCGGCCCAGTTCGGTGTCCCAGCTGAACCACACCGTTTCCGGCGCGCGCAGCGAGGCGCCGTTCGCCATCGCCTCTTCGCGCTTCAAGTCCTGCCACTGCGCTTCCGCCTGCGCGAGTTCGGCGCGGCTGTTGATCCCGGCAACCTCGCCGGGATCGCCCGTCACCACGACGGCGCTCTTGCGGCCGTCGGCGCGGGCCACGTTCACGACATCGACCAGGTAGTACTCGCCTTGCGCGTTGTCGTTGCCGACCCGCGCGAGCAGGTCGAACATGTCGCCTGCGCGCGCCGCCATCAGGCCCGAATTGCACAAGGTGCATGCGCGCTCGGCCTCGCTGGCGTCCTTGTGTTCGACCATCTTTTCGATGGTGCCCCCGGCATCGGCGATCACGCGGCCATATTGCAGCGCATCGTCCGGTTCGAAGCCGAGCACGACCACGGCGGGCGCATCCTCGGCGTGCAGCCGATCGAGCATCTTGCGCAAGGTCGCCGCGCGCACGAAGGGGACATCGCCGTAGAGCACCAGCAGGTCGCCGTCGAAGCCGCCCAGCGCGTCCTGCGCTTGCTGCACCGCGTGCCCGGTGCCGAGCTGCGGATCCTGCACCGCGAGCGCGGCGCGGTCGCCGAGCGCGGCGGCAAGCTGCTCGCGCCCGCTGCCCACGACCACCACGGTGCGCGCAGGCCCGAGCTCGCCCACGCTCGCCATCAGGTGGTCGATCATCGGCCGGCCGGCGATCGGGTGGAGCACCTTGTGCAGCTCGCTTTTCATCCGGGTGCCCTTGCCCGCGGCGAGGATGACGGCGGCGAATTCGCTTGGCATGCTCATGGTGGGCGCCAATGCCACCAAAGTCTTGCGGTTGAAAGAATGTCGGCTACCACGCGCGCCGATGAGTTCATTTCCCTTCGACATCGTCGGCTTCGACCTCGACGGCACGCTGCTCGAGACGCACCGGGATCTCGGCGCGGCGGTCAACCACGCGCTCGAGTTCGGCGGCTACGATCCGGTGCCGGTCGACGGCATCGAAGGGCTGATCGGCGGCGGCGCCAAGCTGATGCTGAAGCGCGTGATCGACGAGCGCGGCGGGCTGAGCGACGAGGAGTTCAGGCCGCTCTACAAGGCGCTGCTGGCGTACTATGCCGAGCACAACACGGTGCACACGCGGGCGTTTCCCGGTGCGAATGAAGCGCTTGATTCGCTCGCCGAACAGGGTGTTCGGCTGGCGGTGGTGACCAACAAGTTCGAAAGCTTCGCGCGGGAGATCCTCACCAAGCTCGATTTGGTCGGCCGGTTCGACTGCGTGATCGGCGGCGACACGATGGGCAAGGGCCGCTCGAAACAGGCCCCCGACGCCATCATCGAGGCGCGCGCCCGCTGCGGCGGCGGGTCGTTCGCATACTTCGGCGACAGCAGCTACGACGTGCTCGCCGCGCGCGCTGCCGGGGTGCCGGTGGTCGTCACCGGCTACGGCTACTGCGACAAGGCGCCCGCCGAGCTCGGCGGCGACGCCGTGGTCCACCACTTCGACGAGCTCATTCCCGCGCTCGAGTCGCTCTAAGGCGACGGTCGCCGGTACGGCGCGCCGCCTCCGCCAAAGCGCGGTTGCATCGCGGCGCGGATAGTGCCAACCCGCCGCCGGACTTTACGGGCGCGTAAACCTTCGCGCCGCTCGACTCGGAGAAAGCACATGAGCATCGACTTCAAGGACAAGGTCGCGATCGTCACCGGCGCCGGCGGCGGGCTGGGCCGCGAATACGCGCTCGAGCTGGCGCGGCGCGGGGCGAAGGTCGTCGTCAACGATCTCGGCGGCTCGCGCGACGGCACGGGCCATTCGGACGCCGCGCTGAAGGTGGTCGAGGAGATCGAGCAAGCCGGCGGCGAGGCGATGAGCAACGGCTCCTCGGTCACCGAATTCGACCAGATGGAAAAGATGGTCGCCGACGCCAAGCAGAAGTGGGGCGGCGTGCACATCCTCATCAACAACGCCGGCGTGCTGCGCGACAAGACCTTCGCCAAGATGAGCCCGGAAGACTTCGAGTTCGTGCTCAAGGTGCACCTCACCGGATCCGCGTTCGCCACCAAGGCGGTGTGGGAGACGATGCGCGAGCAGGCCTATGGCCGCATCCTGATGACCGCGAGCAGCACCGGGCTGTTCGGCAACTTCGGCCAGGCCAACTACGGCGCCGCCAAGCTCGGCCTCGCCGGCCTCACCAAGACGCTTCAGCTCGAAGGCGCGAAGTACAACATCAAGGTCAACACTCTCTCGCCCGTCGCCGGCACGCGGATGACCGAGGACCTGTTCCCCGAGCAGGCGTTCAAGCTGTTCGATCCGGCGAACGTGGTGCCCGCGGCGCTCTTCCTGGTCAGCGAGGACGCGCCGACCAACGCGATCGTCGGCGCCGGCGCGGGCGGCTTCCACTCCGCCTGGGTGATGATGAACGACGCCGTCTGGCTGAAGGACGAAGACCGCACGGTCGAAGGCTTCGCCGCCAACTGGGACAAGATCAGCGCGCAGACCAACCTGCGCTCGCCCGGTTCAGGCAGCGAGCAGAGCGCGGCGATCCTCAAGGCAATGCAGGAAGTCCTCGGCCCCGACGCCGCCCCGAGCAGCGCGCGCGGATGACCGGTTGCGTTCCCCCTCACTCAGGTGAGTGAGTGAGGGGGCGACGCACCTACCAGCGAAGTATGGCAACGCCATGCCTGCCTTGCGGATTGGTCGTATATCCGGTATATCCGTAGGTATGGCGAAGCCCGTAAATACGAAGGCGTTCAAGTCCGGCAACAGCGTCGCAGTGCGGCTGCCCAAGGGCTTTGCTATCAAGTCCGGAGACGAGGTCGAACTGCAGCAGCAGGGCGACGTGGTCACAATGCGCCTGAAGCGCGACCCGCAGCAGGAAAAGGAGCGGCTGCGCAAGCTGCTCGATGCGCTCGAGGCGCTTGGACCGCCCATTGAAGTCGAGAAGCGTGTGCCAATCGAGTTTCCGAACCGGCCGGGTCTCTATTGAGTAGTGAGCTACCTCATCGATACCGACGTCGCTATCCATCTGCGCGACGGGCACGTAGGAATTCGGCTGCTGGTCGATGCCTTGGGGTTTACGCCGGCCATTTCAGTGATGACCCGGATCGAATTGGAAGCCGGAATTTACGCCCGCGATGACTTAACCGCCCGACGACGGGCTGCGGTCGATCTGCTGCTGGGCGATATGGACGTGATCGATGTCGATGCCGCGATCGCGGAGGCCTACGGCCAGATCGTCAAGGCGGTCGGGTTCTCCAGAAGCAAAATCACCGACAGGATCATCGCTGCCTCCGCGATTGCACACGGTCTCACGTTCGCAACGCTCAACGCCCGCGATTACCGCGACATTCCCGGGCTCGACCTGCTCGCCTGGGACCTGCCCGCCTAGTCGCTCACCGCCTTCACCAGCCGCCGCTCCATCGGGGCGAGGACGCCGGCGAGTTCGTGGCCGCGCTTGAGCACCTGGCCATGCTCGCCGTAGAGCGTCCACATCCCCTGGCGGCTGCGCAGTGCGGGGCGTTTCTCGATGCGCGCCTGCGGACGCTCCGCGGCGCGGCGGAAGGCGGCGAAGCTCGCGAAATCCTTGGTGAAATCCATCGCGTAGTCGCGCCACTCGCCAGCGGCGACCATGCGGCCGTAGAGGTCGAGGATCCGCTGCAGCTCGTCGCGCGCAAAACCCACCTGGTTGGGTTGGCGGCCGGGAAAAGCGACGACGGTGCCGGTCGGGCCTGCGCCCGAGCTGGACGCCATCAGTTCTTGGTGCCGCTGCGGCGGCGCGCGACCGGCGCGGACTCGCGCGCCGGCACGGGCATCGCGCTGCGCAGCTCGGCGATCTCGGCCCGCAGTGCATTGATCTCGGTCTCGAGCTTCTCGACGCAGTCGCGGCTCGGCTCGCAGCGCTCGTCGCACGGCGTGCCGTAGGGAATGAATTCCTTGATCCACTGCTCGGCGGGCACCAGCGTGCTGCGCGCCTTGAGCCCGATCATCGTCGCGCCTTCGGGCACGTCGTCCGTGACCACTGCATTGGCGCCCACGCGGGCGCGCTCGCCGACGGTGATCGGGCCGATGATCTGCGCGCCCGAACCGATGATCACGTTGTCCCGCAAGGTCGGGTGGCGCTTGCCGCCGCGGCCGTTGGTGGGATTGGTGCCGCCGAGCGTGACGCACTGGTAGATCGTCACGTTGTCGCCGATCTCCGCGGTCTCGCCGATCACCGTGAAACCGTGATCGATGAAGAAGTTCTTCCCGATCTGCGCGCCCGGGTGGATGTCGATCGCGGTCAGCAGACGGCCGAGGTGATTGATCAGCCGGGCGAGGAAATAGAGCTTCGCCTCGTAGAGCCAGTGCGCCGCGCGGTGGAAACCGAGCGCCCACACCCCGGGATAGAGGAGGATTTCCCAGCGCGAATGCGGCGCCGGATCGCGCGCGCGGATCGAGTCGAGATAGTCGATCAAGCCTTGAAACATCGCTCGCGATTCTCCCACCGTTCGCCGCTCAAAGCAAGCGCGGCTGCTCCGCGCCTTGCACCGCTTCGAGTGCATCGCGCCAGATCGACAGCGTCGCCGGCACCTTGCGTTCGAGGCTGAGCCGGTCGATCGCGGCGACCAGCGCCTCGATCCCTTCGAAGCTGCGCTCCACGCGCGGTCCGAGATAGGTAAGCGCACCCTCGCCCAGCGCAAGCCCGCGCTGCTCCGCGTGGCTTTCGATCAGCGCTGCGCACATCTCGTCGTCGGGCACGCCGATGGTGAGGTGGAGCGCGGCGCCCAGGCGGCTGCGCAAGTCTGGCAGGGCGATTTCCCACGGATCGCGGCCCGTCACCAGCAGCAGCGGATGGCCGCTCTCCTGTGCCCGGTTCCAACGGTGGAACAGCTCGGTTTCGCCAAACGTGTCCGCGCCGTCGATCGCCTCGCCCCAATGCGCGCTACCGCCCTGCCCTTCGAACCAGCGCGCGAGCAGCGACTTGCCGCTCCGGGGCGGTCCGGCGAGGATCGCCGTGCCGAACGGCCAAGCGGAGGGATCGGCGAGCGCGTCCACCGCCGCACGGTTGGCGTTGCCGACGACCACCCGGACCGGATCGGCGGCCCGCCGCACCGAGAGCGGGAGCGCAATCTGGCTCATCTCTAGCG
>JBQCFR010000436.1:0-8919 GCA_051958885.1 Tsuneonella sp. | reverse complement strand
CCTTCGACCAACTTCATCTACGCCGACAAGGCGGGCAATATCGCCTACTGGTACAATGCCGCGATCCAGCTCCGCCAGGAAGGGCCCGACTGGCGGCACGTGCTGCCCGGCGACCGCAGCGACCTGATCTGGCACGCGCTGGTGCCGTTCGACAGCCTGCCGCACTACGAGAATCCCGCCAGCGGCTTCGTGTTCAATTCGAACAACACGCCGTTCGTCGCCGCGGGTAAGGCAAGCGATCTCGACGCGCGCGGCTTTCCGCCCGAGATGGGCATCGAGACGCGGATGACCAACCGCGCCTACCGCGCCGAAAAGCTGCTCGATGCGACCAAGCCGATCGGCGAGGCGCAGCTCAAGGCGATCAAGTACGACACCGGGTGGGAGCGCGCCGGCTACGTCAAGCAGACGCTCGACGGGATCGCCGCGCTGGACCTGCGTGGCAGCCCCCGTCTGGAAGCGGCGCAGCGGCTCATGGCCGGGTGGGACATGACCTCCGACGGCAGGGGCCGCGCCGATGCGCTGGCGCTCCTGATCATGCGCGGGCCGATGGGCGACAGCTACAAGGGCCGCCCGCTCACGCCGCCGCGCGAGCTGCTGGACAAGGCGAGCGTCCATCTGATGCGCTACTTCGGGCGGCTCGATCCGCCGCTGCAGGACGTGCTGCGCCTGCGCCAGGGGCCGGGGCCGTTCAGCGTCGATCTTCCGCTCGACGGCGGGAGCGACACGCTGCGCGCCTCGACGCTGTGGGATGTCGGCGATGACGGCAGGCTCGCGGTGAAGCACGGCGACAGTTTCATCATGTTCGCCAGCTGGGCGCCGGGCAAGCCGGTGACGAGCGAATCGATCCAGCCGTTCGGCGAAGCGACCACGCGGCCGCGCAGCGTTCACTATACCGACCAGGCGCCGCTGTTCATCCAGCACAAGCTGAAGCCGGTGCATTTCTGGGACGCCGATATCGCCCGCAACGCCGTCGAACGAAAGGTAGTGACCCACCGGCGCTAGCTGGTTAGGGTGCCGCCGGGCCAGAAATCATTGCAAATCTTGGGGACTTCCATGCGCACTCGCTTCGCCGCCGCCGCCAGCTTGCTGGCGCTCTCGCTCGCTGCCTGCAGCACGATGCAGGCCGAGCCGATCGCGAACGCCGGCCCTGCGCCCGCTGCTGCCCCCGCCGCCACGCTCGATACGCTGCAGCCCGCCCCCGTGAGCCAGCTCGTCGATGCGGTCTCGATCCCCTACGAGCAGTTCAAGCTCGACAACGGGCTGACCGTGCTCGTCCACACCGACCGCAAGGCGCCGATCGTGGGCGTTTCGGTGTGGTACGGCGTCGGATCGAAGAACGAACCCAAGGGCAAGACCGGTTTCGCGCACTTGTTCGAGCACCTGATGTTCAACGGCTCCGAACATTCGCCGGGCGACTACTTCGAGCCGCTGCAGCAGGTCGGCGCGACCGACTATAACGGCACCACCTGGTTCGACCGGACCAATTACTTCGAGACCGTGCCGACCGGCGCGCTCGACCGCGCGCTGTTCCTCGAAAGCGACCGCATGGGCTACCTGCTCGGCGCGGTGACGCAGGCGAAGCTCGATAACCAGCGCGGCGTGGTACAGAACGAGAAGCGGCAGGGGGACAACCAGCCCTATGGCCTTGTCGAATACGAGCAGCTGGAAAACCTGTACCCGGTCGGGCACCCCTATCATCATTCGACGATCGGGTCGATGAAGGACCTCGACAGCGCCAGCCTCGCCGACGTGAAGGGCTGGTTCAAGGACCACTACGGTCCGAACAACGCGATCCTGGTGCTGGCCGGCGACATCGATGCCGCCACCGCCAAGGAGAAGGTCACCAAGTGGTTCGGCGCGATCCCCGCCGGGCCCAAGGTCCAGCCGGTCGCCGCGCCGGTGCCGACGCTGCCGGCGGTCGTGCAGAAGACCATTCACGACAAGATCGCCACTCCGCGCATCTACCGCATGTGGGCGGTGCCGGGGCTCGACAACCCCGAGTACCTGCCACTGACGATGGGCGCGACGGTGCTCGGCGGGCTTGCCAGCTCGCGGCTCGACAACGCGCTGGTGCGCGAACAGCAGGTCGCGGTGCGGGTCGTCGCGCAGCCGGAGATCTTCGCGCAGGCCGGGCAATTCGTGGTCTACGCCGACGCCAAGCCCGGCGTGAGCGAGGAGCAGCTCGCCGCGGCACTCGATGCCGAGATCGCGAAGTTCGTAGCGCAGGGGCCGACCGCCGACGAACTGCAGCGCGCGGTGACGACTTATGCCGCCGGCGAGATTCGCGGGCTCGAACAGGTCGGCGGGTTCAACGGCAAGGCGCCGATCCTCGCCCAGGGGCTGCTCTACAACGGCGATCCTGCCCACTATAAGGCTGAACTCGAGCGCGCGGCGGCGATGACGCCGGCGCAAGTGACGGCGGTGACGCAGAAGTGGCTCTCGCGCCCGGCGTTCGAGCTCACGGTCGAGCCAGGGACGCGCACCGAAGGCGGCGAAGGTCGCGGCGGCTGGAGCGCGGCGGCGATGGCCGGTTCGGGCGGCGGATCGGACGGGCCGCACCCGGCGTACTACATGGCGCCCGGAAGTGAGAACGGGGTGGCGTTCGCCACCAAGGCGGAGCGCTCCAAGCTGCCCGTGGTGGGCGAACTCAAGCCGCTCGACTTCCCCGACATCCAGCGCGCGACGCTGTCGAACGGCATCGAAGTCTACTTCGCGCAGCGCACCGCGGTGCCGACGGTGAGCGTGAAGGTCGATTTCGACGCCGGCTACGCCGCCGACCCGCGCGACAAGCTGGGCATCCAGTCGCTGATGCTCGAGGCAATGGACGAAGGCACGACGCATCTCGATTCCGCTGCGCTGGCGATCGCCAAGGAGCGCCTCGGGGCGAACCTGTCCGGCGGGGCCGATGTCGACACCACCAGCTTCGAACTCGACGCTGTCAAAGCCAACCTCGCGCCCTCGCTCGCGCTGCTCGCCGACTACGTCCGCCACCCGGCGTTCGCATCCGACGCGCTCGAGCGGGTGCGCGCGCAGCAGCTCACGCGGATTCAGAACGAGCTCAACAACCCCGGCGCGATCGGCCAGCGCGCGCTGTTCCCGATCCTCTACGGCACGCACCCCTACGGTATTCCGCCGAGCGGGACCGGCGATGTCGAGGTAGTCAAGAGCGCGACCCCGGCGGAGCTCTCCGCATTCCACGACACCTGGCTGCGGCCGGATCTGGCGCGGATCTTCGTGGTCGGCGACACGACGCTGCCGGAAGTCACTGCGCTGCTCGAAAAGAGCTTCGGCGACTGGAAGGCGCCCGTCGCGCCCGCGCCGACGAAGAACTTCGACGCCGTGATCCCGGAGCAGACGAGCCGGGTGATCCTCATCGATCGCCCTGCTTCGCCGCAGTCGGTGATCCTCGCCGGCCGCGTGTTGCAGCACAAGGGCACCGACGATCTGGTCGTGCTGCAATCGGCGAACGAAGTGTTCGGCGGCAGCTTCCTCAGCCGGATCAACATGGATCTGCGCGAGACCAAGGGCTGGTCCTACGGCGTGCGGAGCATCGTCAGCTCCCCGCTCGATCGCAACAGCCTGCTGATCTATGCGCCGGTCCAGGCCGACCGCACCGGCGATTCGGTCGCCGCGCTGCGCAAGGACCTGGCCGCCTACACCAGCGGGAAGGGCGTGACCGCCGAGGAGCTCGAGCGGACCATCAACGGCAATGTGCGCGAGCTGCCCGGCCGCTTCGAGACCAGCGACGCGGTGCTCGACGGGATGGAGAACATCATCGAGTACGGCCGGCCGGACAACTACTACGAGACCCTCGCCGCGAAGTACGAAGGGCTCACCGCCGCGCAGCTCGACAAGGAGGCGCTTGCATCGCTCAAGGGCAGCGACCTCGTTTACGTCATCGTCGGCGATGCCAAGGTGGTCGAGCCGCAGCTCAAGCAGCTCGGCCTGCCGGTGGAGGTGCGCCGGGCGCAATGAGCGCTGTTGACACCCGTGTCAGCAAGCCCGATTGAACGCACGAGTTCCAAGAGGAGAGAGGCCATGGCGGTTGCCGGCAGCTACGATTGCGTGACCAAGACCCCGATGGGGGATCAGAAGAGCGTGTTCACCGTGCAGGATAACGGCGACGGCACCTTCACCGGCAAGAACGCCGGGGCGATGGGCAGCATGGACGTCGAGAACGGCAAGATCGACGGCAACACGCTGACCTGGACGATGAACATGACCGTGCCGATGCCGATGAAGCTCGAAGGCAGCGCCACGATCGAAGGCGATGCGCTGACCGGCTCGATCAACGCCGGCGCGTTCGGCGCGATGCCAATGACCGGCACGCGCCAAGGCTGACCGCTCGCATCATGAGCGAAAGGGGCGTCGGGGCGACCTGGCGCCCTTTTTTATGCGCCGCCCGGCTCATTCGTCGGCGAAAATCTTCACCTCTCGCAGCCCGTCCGCCGTCGCCCGTGCGCGGTACATGCCGGGCGTGTTCATGCTGAACACCGGCGCCCCGTTGGGCGTGACGACGATGACCCCGCCGTCGCCGCCGAGATCGCCGACCTCCGCGATCACCGCGTCGGCGATTCCCTGGACGATCGCGGCGGTCAGAGGCACGCGCTCGGTTGCGTCGCCCGGCCCTTGCGCAAACTCCTTCAGCGTGAGCTGCTGCGCGGCGCGCAAGCGGCTGCAGATTTCGTGCGCTACACCAACGCGTATGAAGTATTCGCCCGCGCCGGTGGCGCTCACCGCGCAGGCGCGGTCGTCGGCGTAAGTGCCCGCGCCGATCACCGGCGAATCGCCGATGCGGTTCCAGCGCTTGCCGGTCATGCCGCCGGTCGAGGTGCCCGCGGCGAGATGGCCCGCGTTGTCGCGCGCCACCGCGCCGACGGTGCCGTACTTGAACTCGACGTCGAGCGCGGGGAGGTTCTCCGTCTTGAGCTTCTGCAGCTGCCGCCAGCGCTCCTCGGTGCGGAAGTACGCGGGCGGCACGATCTCGAGCCCGTGCTCATCAGCGAACTGCTCGGCGCCCTTGCCGGCGAGGAACACGTGGCGGCCGTCGTCCATCACCGCTTGCGCGTGCTGGATCGTTGGGCGCACCGTCGTCACGCCCGCAACCGCGCCGGCGCGGCGGCCGTTTCCGTCCATGATCGAGGCGTCGAGCTCGTTGGTCCCATCCCACGTGAACACCGCGCCGCGGCCGGCGTTGAAGCGCGGATCGTCTTCGAGCACCGTGAGCGCCGCGGTTACCGCCGCGGTCGCCTCGCCGCCCCCGGCCAGAACTTTCGCACCCGCGTCGAGCGCAGCCTGGAGCGCAGCCTTGTAGTCGGCCTGCTGCTCGGGCGCCATCCGCGCGCGATCGAGCGTTCCGGCACCGCCGTGGATGGCCACGCTCCATGTATCCGACACCGGGTTCTCCTCTGCGATCGCGGGTGCGCTCACCACATCATCGCCGCGATCAATCCCAACAGCACGCGGTTCTGGTCATCCTCTAACGCCAGTCCGCAGGGTTAGCATGGCCGCGGCAACCGCTTCAAACCCGCGCGCGAAAGGACTACGGCGGACAGACGATGATCCTCCGTCCCGCAACGCCCGGCGATGTGCCCGCGCTGGTCGCCCTCGCCCGCCGCTCGTTTGCCGATGCGTTCGGTGAGCTCTACGCGCCCGAGAATCTCGCCACCTTCCTCGACACTGAACGCGCGCCAGAGAAGGTCGCCGCGAGCATAGCCGATCCCGACACGGGCGTCATGATGGCGGAAGATGCCGGCGGGCTGATCGGCTACTGCACGGTGTACTTCAACCGCGGCTTTGCCGAGCGTCCCTCCCCGCAGCCCGCGCGGCCTTGCCTGCTGAGCCAGCTCTACTGCGACAGCCGCGCGACCGGCCAGGGCGTCGGCGCCGCGCTGATCGAGTGGGCCATCGGCGAAGCGCGTGCCCGCGCTTGCGACGCGATGCAGCTTTCGGTGTTCAGCGAGAATTTCGGCGCGCAGAAATTCTACGCGCGCTACGGGTTCGAGAAAGTCGCCGACATCGACTTCTGGGTCGGCGGCCACCGCGACGATGAATTCCTGTACGAGCTGGCACTGACCTGAAGGGAGACACGAGCATGAGCGCATTCGGAGAGAAATCGACCGCGGACGAGGTGCTCGAAGGGCGCGATCTCACCGGTCGCACCGCGTTCATCACTGGCGGCTACTCAGGGCTCGGCAAGGAGACCGCGCGCGCGATGGCGGCGAAAGGCGCGCACGTGATCCTCGCCGGGCGCGACGCCGGAAAGCTGCGCGAAGCGGCGGATGAGATCGCCCAGGCAACCCGCGCGCAAGTTGATACGATCGTGTGCGATCTCGGCTCGCTCGACTCGGTGCGCGCGTCCGGCAAGGAGGCGCGCGAGCGGTTCGACCGGATCGACCTGCTGATCAACAACGCGGGCGTGATGGCGTGCCCGCAAGGGCAGACCGCCGACAGGTTCGAGATGCAGTTCGGCACCAACCACCTCGGCCATTTCGCGCTCACGGCCGAGCTGATGCCGCTGCTGGAAAAGGGCGAGAACGCGCGCATCGTCAACCTGTCGAGCCGCGGGCATCATTTCGCCCCGGTCGACCTCGACGACCCGATGTTCGCCCAGCGGCCTTACGACAAGTGGCAGAGCTACGGCCAGTCGAAAACCGCCAACGTGCTGTTCTCGGTCGGGCTCGAACAGCGCTTTGGCGGCAAGGGCATCCACGCCTACGCCGTGCACCCCGGGGGCATCGTCACCAACCTCGGGCGGCACCTGTCGGAGCAGGACATCGCAATGCTGCGCGCGCGTATCGGCGACGAGGATGGTGCGAACTCGCGATGGAAGACGATCCCGCAAGGTGCGGCGACCACATGCTGGGCGGCCACCGCCGACGAGCTCGAAGGCAAGGGCGGCGTGTACTGCGAAGATTGCCACGTCGCGCCCACCGACGATGCCGATCCCGAGGGCGGCGTGCGCAGCTACGCGGTCGATCCCGCCGCCGCGGACCGCCTGTGGGCGAAGTCGGAAGAGCTCACCGGCGCCCGCTACTGAGCTACTGCCTCAGGCGGCGAGCAGCCCCTCGCCGCGGCCGGGCTGCGGCTCGCGCACGCTCCACCGGCGCCGCTCGGCGTCGAAGAATGCCACGACCATCAGGAACGTGAGGTTGATAAAGGCGAACTCGCCGCCGTCTTCGAACCACGCTTCGAAGTTGGTCTGCGCGATCGTGTGCGGTCCCCACGATGTGAACATGTCGAAGAATACGCCGAACACCGCCGCGCAGCCGATCCCGCCGGCGATGTAGAGGCTGTGGATCGCGGCGCGCGGGCGGGCCGTGAACAGCGCGCTGACGAGCCCGGCAAGCCAGACCGCGCCTGCCATCGCGAAGAACAGCATCTCGCCGATGTCGTTGGCATGGAGCGGCGAGTTGACCGGATCGGGGATCCACGGCGCGACCCAGTGGCCGAACCGCTCGTGGAATTCGAGCGAGTTGTCGAGCGTGAGCCAGACCATCATCAGCGCGTTGGCGAGATAGGCGAGCCCGCCCATCCGCCGCCACATCACGAACAGCATGACGGCGCACGAGGTAGTCAGCGAATATTCGAGGTACTCCCCGAAGGAATGGTCCTGCGAGATGAAGAACTGGACCGGGAGCTCCGCGCCGGTCGCATCGCCGTAGTGCGCCGCGACATCCAGCCCGACGATCACGCCGACATAGGGCCACATGAAGAACATCACCTTGCGCACCGCGGCGCTGGTGAGGATCACCCGCCCGGCGTCCAGCGCCTCTTGAGTCAGCGAGCGAAACCAGGACAAGACGGCGGCGAGCATGGCGGCAACCTTTCGCGGGGGGCAAGGAGTGCAAGATAGCGCTCGCGGGGCCCGGCGTCGGTTAACCGGAATGCTTAAGATCGCCCGATTTGCGCGCCATCCCAGGATGGGACGCACCCTGCGCGGCGGGTTAACTCACAGCCAGCGCCAGCGGCGGAACAGCAGCACCGTGGCAACCGCGAACAGCGCGCACAGTCCGGTGACGAGCCAGAAGCCTTCGGGATCGCCGGGTATCTGCGCCCACGGCATTCCGCCCACGTTGATCCCGAACAGTCCGACCAGGAAGCCCAGCGGCAGGAACACCGTCGCGACGAGGGTCAGCCGGCGGTTGGTCTTTTCGGAACGGGCGAAGGCGCGGCTGCGCAGTTCGTCCATCAGCACCACCGCGCTTTCCTTGCTGACGTTGATGTCCGCGAGATAGCGCGCCAGACGTTCTATCGATTCGGCGATCTCACGCCGGTCGTGCTCCTCGAACCAGGCAGGGGCATCGCGGCTGATCGATTCGAGCGCGACGTGCTGCGGGCCCATATGACGCTGGAGCGACAGGCAGTCGCGCCGGATGGCAGCGATCTTGACCAGGAGCGGATCGGCATCCTCGATGTCGAAGTCGAGTGCTTCGAGCCGGTCGATCTCCTCGTTCATGTCGACGATCGAGCGGTTCATCCGGTCCACCAGGTGCTCGGTCAGCGCAGTCACCAGCGCCCCGGCATCGGTCGCGCCCTTGCCGTGGTCGAGGTCGGTCTGCGCGTCGCGCGGGGTCTGCAGTGGGTGCCGCCGCAGCGTGACCACCCGCCGTCCGTCGCACCACAGCTGCATGGACACCATGTCCTCGGGCGCAGAGCCGGGATTGAAGTTGATCCCGCGCAAGGTGGCGACGAGCGTATCGCCTTCGCGAAACGCGCGCGGGCGGGTCTGGTCGCTGGTCAGCAGCTCGGCGGTGGGTTCGGGAATGCCGAGCTCGCTTTCGAGCCACTCGGCGACGCCCGGCCGCACCCGGTCGAGGTGCAGCCAGAGCACTTCGCCCGGCGCGTGCGGCTGCCAGCCCTGCGCCTGCTCCCAGCCGATCGGGCGCGCACCGCCGCGCCCGTCGAGGACGCGGCCGA
>JBQCFR010000435.1:0-3527 GCA_051958885.1 Tsuneonella sp. | reverse complement strand
CGATCCGATCATCCTGCCCGCGTCATCGAGGAACGGCCCGCCGATCCGCACCCGCGAAGCCTCGCGGACGAAATCGAGGTGCGCGGAACGGGTCGCCGCGCGTAAGTCCCCGGCATCGGGCCTGTCGAGGCAGGTGATCACGTAAAGCTGCATGAAGAACCTTTCGCGTGTTCAGGCCACGGTCCGCCAATCGGCGGTCTTGGGCACGAGACCTTCGAAACTGTGCACGTCGCCCGGCCTCAGGCCAGCGGGATCGCCTTTGGCCGCGCTCATCGCGTCGCGCGCCATCGCGAGCGCGATCTTGCGAAACTCGACGATGGCCCGGTCGGACGAACCCAGCTTGTCGTGGCTCCGGTCGGCGATCGGCCCCATCGATTCCCACATCGCCATGTCCTGCGTGGGAATGCCGGCTATGCCCGTGAAGTCCCCCTGCTTCATCGCCGCGCGGTCCTGCAGGTAATCGTTGTCCTTGTTGCGCGTCTTGCGGAACGTGACGGGATCGAGATCGACCCCGGGCACCGCGCCGCAGAACGCCCGCCACGCGTCGCGGGAGATGCCTTCCTTCTCATCCCACGCGATCCAGTAGAACATGCAGTTCACGTCATCGATCGGAACCAGCATCTGGATCAGCTTGTAGCGATCGGTCGGCGGGATCATCACCGTGAACGGCGCGATGTAAAGCGTGGTGCGAATGTAGTCCTGCAACTCGGCGTCGCGGATCGGCCGCCGGATCGCCGCGTAACGGAAGCCGTAGTGCGTGCGCTCGATCTGGAGCCGCGGCGACTTGTCGGCCGACGGACGGAGCCATGCGGTGTCGGTCGCGGTCGAGCCATCGACGTCGGTCGCGGTTGGCATGTTGGTGGAATGGAGGCTCGAGCTGTGCGCGGAATCGATCGCGCCCTCGAGCACCTGGGCCCAGTTGCAGGCCGCGTGGATCTTGACGATCGCGATCTTCTCGTCGGGCGCCGCGGCCCACACCGGCGGCGCAAACTCGCCGGGCGCATCGGCCGCACCCATCCACACCCACACGAAGCCGCCCGCCTCGCGCGCCGGATAGGCGCGGGTGCGCATCGACCGGCGCAGCGCTGCATCGGCCGGCTCCGACGACAGATCGACGGCGTTGCCGTCCACATCGAACTTCCAACCGTGGTAGAGGCAGCGCAGGCCGCATTCCTCGTTCCGGCCGAACGCGAGGCTGGCGCGGCGGTGAGGGCACTGCTCGTCTAGCACGCCGACACGGCCAGCACTGTCGCGAAACGCGACCATGTTCTCGCCCAGCAGGCGGACGCGCCGTGGCGCTCCGTCGGCCTCGAGCTCCTCACTCATGCACGCCGGCAGCCAGTACCGGCGCATGACGTTCCCCATCGGGGCCTCGCCCTCGACCCGGCACATCATGTCGTTCTGCTGCGGCGTCATTGCGAATTTCCCGTGTCCGTCCGGCCGTGAAAATGCTTTTATAGCTAAGTTTCTTGCGATACAATCCACGCATGATCGATCGGGGAGAGGCGAAGCTGAGGCTCGCCATCGTGGGGCTCGGCCGGGGCGCGGTACTGACGGCGCCGGGGCTGCTCGCTCACGATCGCATCGCGCTTGTCGCCGGCTGCGACCCCTCGGCCGAGGCAAGAGCTGCCTTCACCGATGCGACCGGAGTGGCGGCGCACGCGGCGCTTGACGCGCTCCTCGATGACCGTTCGATCGATGCGATCTACGTCGCGTCTCCCCACGAATTCCACGCCGAACATGCCATTGCGGCGGCCCAGGCGGGCAAGCACGTGCTGGTCGAAAAGCCGATGGCCGTGGGGCTGGCCGATGCCTCTGCGATGGTAGACGCCGCCGACGCCGCCGGGACGGTGCTGATGGTCGGCCCCAGCCATGGATACGATCCCCCGGTCCAGCTCGCGGCGTCGCTCGCGAGCCGATACGGCGGCGCGCGTCTGATCCACGCATTCAAGTTTTCGGATTTCCTCTATCGGCCCCGGCGGCAGGCGGAGCTCGACCGCGAACTCGGCGGCGGGGTGGTGTTCAGCCAGGCCTCGCACCACATCGATATCGTCAGGCGCATCGCGGCGGCCGAGGTCAAGAGCGTGCACGGCTGGGTAGGCGACTGGGACCCCGTCCGGCGCGCGGACGGAGCCTACAGCGCGATGCTGAGCTTCGCGAACGGGGCGGCGGCGACGATCACCTATTCGGGCTACGCGCGCTACGACAGCGATGCATTCTCGGAATGGATCGGCGAGATGGGCAACCCGAAGCAGCAGGACACTCACCATCGCACGCGCGCGGCTTTGGACAGCGCCGAGGAGGCCGCGGCCAAACGGGCGCGCGGGTTCGCCGCGGGCCTCGCCTCGACCCCGCCGCACCACGAGAGCTTCGGCCATGTGCTGGTCTGCTGCCCCGATGCCGACCTGGAACTCACCCCCGACGGCGTTCGCGTGCACGATGCGGCCGGCGTCACCTTCCATCCGGCCGCCGCCCCCGGGCCGCCGCGCCGCCATGTCGTCGACGCATTCGTGCGCGCCGTGCTCGGCCGCGAGGCTGCCTTCGATGGGCGCTGGGGATTGACCACGCTCGCCTGCTGCCATGCGATCATTGCCTCGGCGGAGGCGGGGCGCGACGTGGCGCCGGCCGATCTGATAGAGGCACTTGCATGACCCGGTTGCCGATGAGCCTCGCCTGCTGGAACTACGATCGCACCCAGCCGCTCGCAGACGGGACAGTACCGGTCGACGGTATCGACCTCAACGTGCACACGCTCGATGTCGAGGAAACCTTCTTCCGCATGCTGCGGTACCGCGAGTTCGACGCGGCCGAGATGTCCCTCTCATCCTATTGCGTCACCCTCGCCCGCGGCAACTCGCCGTTCGTCGCGATCCCCGCCTTCCCCTCGCGGCTGTTCCGCCACGGGTGCATCTTCGTGTCTGCGGCGAGCGGGATCGAACATCCCTCGCAGCTCGCCGGCAAGCGCATCGGCGTCCCCGAATACCAGATGACCGCACCGGTCTGGATCCGCGGCATCCTGGCGGACGAATACGGCGTCGACCCCGCGAGCGTCCTGTACCTGACAGGCGGAGAGGAGCAGCCGGGGCGCGACGAGAAGCTCAAGCTGGACCTGCCCGAACGTTTCCGGCTGGAGCCGATCGGGCCGGATCAGACGCTCTCGCGGATGTTGCGCGATGGCGACATCGACGCGCTCTATACCGCCCGCACCCCGTCGACTTTCTATACCCACCCCGACCAGGTCAGGCGGCTTTTCCCGGATTTCGTCGCGATGGAGCAGGACTATTTCCGGCGCACGCAAATCTTCCCGATCATGCACGTGGTCGCCATTCGCCGCGAGATCTACCAGGCCAACAGGTGGGTCGCGCGGGCGCTGTTCAAGGCCTTCGTCGCCGCGCAAGCGAAGGTCTACCGCGAATTGCGCGTGACAGCGTCGCTGAAGGCGATGCTGCCGTGGCAGATCGCCGCCGTCGAACAGGCAACCGCGCTGATGGGCGAGGATTGGTGGCCTTACGGCATCGAGCGCAACC
>JBQCFR010000434.1:0-7558 GCA_051958885.1 Tsuneonella sp. | reverse complement strand
GTCGATCTCACCGATCCCGCGACCAACCTGGCGTTCGGGCAGGAAAACCTGGAGATGCTGCGTGACAGCAGCGCGACCAAGGGGCTGCTGCCCAAGATCATGGCCGCGTACAACGCCGGCCTCGCGCCCGTGACTCGCTGGAACAGCCAGGTCAACGACCAGGGCGATCCCCTGCTCTACATGGAAAGCATCCCGTACTGGGAAACCCGCGGGTACGTCGCGATCGTGATGCGCAATTACTGGATGTACGAACGCCAAGCCGGCGGCGCGAGCGAGAGCCGCAAGGCGCTGGCGCAAGGCATGTGGCCGACCTTCCCCGAACTCGCCGGCGGCGGCGCGGTGCGTCTTAGCGCCCGGTAATGGCGATCGACACTTCCCGGACGTTCACGCCGATCAACATTGCGCTGCTGACCGTTTCCGACACCCGGACTGCCGCGGCCGATACTTCGGGCGACATCCTCGCCGAGCGCATCCGCGCCGCCGGTCACCGCCTCGCCGCCCGCGCGATCGAAAAGGACGATGCGGGCGTGCTCGCAGACCGATTCAACACGTGGATCGACGATCCGCAGATCGATGCGATCGTCTCCACCGGCGGCACCGGCCTGACGGGCCGCGATGTCACGCCCGAGGCGATGGAGCGGCTGAAGGAGTCCGGCAACTACCGCGAAATTCCCGGCTTCGGCGAGCTGTTCCGTATGATCAGCTACCGCACGATCGGCACCAGCACCGTGCAGAGCCGCGCGCGCGCGGTGGTAGCGCGCGGGACTTACATCTTCGCTCTGCCCGGCTCGAACGGCGCGGTGAAGGACGGTTGGGACGGCATCCTCGCCGAGCAGCTCGATAGCCGCAACCGCCCCTGTAACTTCGTCGAACTGATGCCGCGGCTGCGCGAGAGCTAGGGCGCGGCGCCTTCGAGACGGGCCTTCGCGTTTGCTCAGGCCCTCCTCAGGCGAGCGGCAAAAAAGAGCACCTCCGTTCGTGCTGAGGAGCGAGGCCACAGGTCGAGCGTCCCGAGGCACTCGACGCTCGGATACGTTCTGTTTATGTTCCGTCAAGTGGAACGGCGAATCGAACCGGAAGTGAGCGGCCGAGGGGCGCAATCGGGCGCCGTGCCGCAGCGGTTCGGGCTCGCGGCACGGGAAGCCGACGGCGACTGGCGCGACTACATGGAACTGCTGGACGGTCCGCCGGTCAAGCTGCGCACGACCGTCACCGAGGAACATCCCAGCACGATCGTCACCTTCAACACCTCGCCCGACATCGGCTTCGACCGCTCGATCAACGCCTATCGCGGGTGCGAGCACGGGTGCATCTACTGCTTCGCGCGGCCGACGCACGCCTATCACGATCTCTCGCCCGGGCTCGACTTCGAAACCAGGCTGTTCGCCAAGCCCGACGCGGCGCGGCTGCTGCGCGAGACGCTTGCCAAGCCGAAGTACATCCCCAAGCCGATCGCCATGGGGACGAACACCGATCCCTACCAGCCGATCGAGCGGCGTTATCGCATCACCCGCCAGGTGCTCGAGGTCTGCCTCGACACGCGGCATCCGGTGACGATCACCACCAAGTCCGACCGCCTGATCGACGATCTCGACCTGCTGACCGCACTCGCCAAGCAGCGGCTGGCGGCAGTCTGCGTCTCCGTCACGACGCTCGATCCCAAGCTGTCGGGCAAGCTCGAGCCGCGCGCCGCGGCGCCGGCCAAGCGGCTCGCCGCGCTCGGCAAGCTGGTCGAGGCCGGCGTGCCTGCGCACTGCTCGATCGCGCCGATTATCCCGGCGATCACCGACGGCTTCATGGAGGAGATTGTCACGCGGGCGGCGGCGCTCGGTGTGCGATCGGCCGGATGGATTCCGCTGCGCCTGCCGCACGAGGTCGCGCCACTGTTCCGCGAGTGGCTCTCGGTCCACTTCCCCGAACGCGGGGACAAGGTGATGAGCATCGCGCGCTCGATCCGCGGCGGGCGCGACAACGACCCAAACTTCTTCACCCGCATGAAGCCGAGCGGCGTGTGGGCCGACCTGTTCCGCGCCCGCTTCCGCCTCGCGTGCAAGCGTGCGGGAATCGGCAAGCAGCGCTTCGAGCTCGACTGCACGCAGTTCCGCCGGCCAGCGCCCGGAGGTCAGTTGCGGCTGCTGTGAGCCCTCGCCTGCAAAGGGAAAGGGTCTTCAATGCCAACTAGGCCGTCCGGCTCGCCTGCCAGAAGAACGTCGCCGCGAGCGCCCACGGCGTCGAGAGGAAGGCGGTCTGCGGCCAGACCATTGTCGCCTGCCCCATCGCGACGACGCCGAGCACGACCATGAACGCGATCGCCAGCAGCGCCATCGCCGCCATGCCCGCGGGCCGGAAGCGCGCGAGCGCTGCCCCAAGAACCGCGAGCAGGATCACGCCGAAGTACCACAGGTTGAACGGATTATCCTCGCTGCCGATGATCCCCACTGCGGCATTGGTCCACACGGTGAGGAAGATCGCCGCGAGCGCGCAGGCCGCGCCCGCCCGATACCAGCCATTGCGCGAGATGCGCACGAGGAATTCGGCCATCAGTCTGGTCCCGCCGATGACGACTGCCGCGAACACGAAGTCGCTCAGCGTCCAGTCGACCTCGGCCGTGAACTGCATGGCCACCAGCGGCACGCACAGCAGCAGCGCGCCGAGCGCCCAGCCGGCATAGCGCAGCTTGTTGTCGAGCGGTGAAAGTGCTGCGGATTTCATCGGATGATCCTCCAGGTTGAACTGGCGGCATCCTCGCTCAGCGGCACATGAGGGTCATGAGCGCGGCCTGAGGGTTTGCTGAGAACCGCTCAGCCGAACCCCTCTCCGCCCGCGCCCGGCTTGAACCGCACCAGGCGGCTGTCGGCCAGCGCGGCGGTGCGGTTGACGACCGCCTGCTTGTATTCGGGATCCTTGATCATCTCGAAGAACGCCGCGCTGCTGGGATACTGCGCGACGAAGCCGTCGTCCCAGCGCCGGTCGTCAGGGCCGGTGACCATCGCCTGAAAGGCACCGCGCCAGACGATGCTGCCACCCACCCGGCGGAAGATCGGCCCACTGGTGCGGCCGTACTCCTCATAGGCGCGCCGGCCGCTCCACCTTTCGCCGGCGTTTGGATGCCCCTCCGGATACTTGGCCTGCTCGCGGTAGAGCAGCAGGTTCAGCATGTGGATCGGCTCGCCCCGCGGCAGCGCCTTGAACGTCTCGAAGTTGGCGCGGCTCGGGTCGATGTAGCGGTTCACAGCAGCCGGCGGCGGCGGCGGCGCGGGTCAAGCGCGATGGCGAGCGTGACGGCGAGGCCGGCCGAACCCGCCACCCCGAACTTGACCGCATTGAGCAGCGGATCGTCGAACGTCGCAGTGCCGCCGGTCAGCCACCAGGCGGAGTTCTCGATCGCTAGTTGCCCGATGAGCAGGGTCGCGGCGCCAAGGGTGGCCCCGAGCACGGTTCGGATCGTCTGTCTCATGCTGCGTCCTCCAGACGGTAGTCGCGGAACTGTTCGCGCAAGTCCTTCTTGCTGATCTTGCCGGTCCCGGTGTGCGGGATGCTGTCGACGAACTCGATCGCATCGGGCAGCCACCATTTGGCCACCTTGTCACGCAGATGCTCGATGACCTCGCCCGCGGTCACCGTGCTGCCCTGCTTGCGGATGCAGACGAGGATCGGCCGCTCGTCCCATTTCGGGTGCGGAATGCCGATCGCCGCGGCTTCCGCGATGCCGGGATGGCCCACCGCGGCGTTCTCGAGCTCGACCGAGCTGATCCATTCACCGCCCGACTTGATGACGTCCTTGGTGCGGTCGGTGAGCTGGAGTGTCCCGTCCGGATAGAGGATGCCGACATCGCCGGTGTTGAACCACCCGTCCGCATCGACCGCGTCCTCCTCGGCCTTGAAGTACCGCTGCAGCACCCACGGCCCGCGCACTTGCAGCGCGCCGCTGCTCTGGCCGTCGCGCGGCAGCACGATGGCGGGATCGTCGAGATCCACGGTGCGCAGCTCGACCCCGAACGGCACTCGCCCCTGCATCTGCTTGACGCTGACCTGCTCCGCGAACGGCAGATCGTCCCAGTTCCAGCACTTCGCGCCGGTGGTGCCGATCGGGCTCGTCTCGGTCATGCCCCACGCGTGCGCGACGTTGACCCCGGCTTTCATCAGCCGCTCGATCATGAACCGCGGCGCGGCCGAGCCGCCGATGATCGCCTGGCGCAAGTCGGGCAGCGTCTCGCCGGTCGCGTCCATATGCGCGAACGTCGCCAGCCACACGGTCGGCACCCCGGCCGAATGCGTCACCCGCTCGCGCCGCATCAGCTCGCACAGCACGGCCGCGTCGTTGACCGCGGAGTAAACGAACTTGATTCCCCCTGCCGCGCCGGCCCAGGGCAGGCCCCAGCTTGCTGCGTGGAACATCGGCACCACCGACAGCATCACCGTGCGCGCGTCGAGATCGAACACGCTCGGCTGCAAGCCGGTTATCGCGTGGAGCATCGTCGAGCGGTGCTCGTAGAGCACGCCCTTGGGGTTGCCGGTGGTGCCGCTGGTGTAGCACAGCATGCAGGGGTCGCGCTCGTCGACCTCAGCCCATTCGGCATCGCCGTCGTGCGCGCCGATCCACTCCTCGAACGAATTGGAATGCTCGCCCGAGTCGAAGCAGATGTAGTGCTCGACGGTGGGCCACTTGGGCCGCATCCGATCGACCAGCGGCTGGAACGCCGCGTCGTAGATCAGCACGCGGTCCTCGGCATGGTTGACGATGTATTCGAGCTGGTCGTCGAACAGCCGCGGGTTGAGCGTGTGGAGCACGCCGCCCACGCCCACCGCGCCGTACCAGGTGACGAGATGGCGGCTGTGGTTCATCGCCAGCGTCGCAATCCGCTCACCCTTCCCGATGCCGGCGGCGCGCAACGCCTGCACCATCTTGAGCGCGTCACGCCGGATGCCCGCCCAGTCGGTCCGCGTCTCGCTACCGTCCGCCCAGCGGGTGACATGCTCCCGCGCGCCATGCTCGCGCGCCGCGTGATCGATCAGCTTCGTGACGACGAGATCCCAATCCTGCATCGCGCCGAGCATTTCGCACTCACTCCTCTCAAACCCCGTTCGTATCGAGCGTAAGACCGAGCTTGTCGAGGACTGAAGTCGAGTTACATCGGCCTAGGCCTGGCGTCTCGACGGCAGCTCTCCGCATCGCTCGAAGTGCGCTCAACAGGAACAGAGATTCCGTTCTGCCTGTCGATAGCGCAACCATCTTGCGGAGCAAGTTAGCCTCGCTTGGGCGGACTCAAGCCACCAACCGCAGGTTCGGTCCGCGCTGGCTGGTCAGCGTGACGTTGGCGAGCCCCGTGACGCCGGCAAGCCGCTCGGCCAACTCGCCGTCGAGCTGGAAGTCGCGGCCGAGACGCACCGTGGGCGTGCGGCCACCGCTCACGAGCAGGCGCGCGGTGACTTCGCCGTGGCCGGGGGCGCCGGGCTGCAGCTCGAGCTTGAGCTGCTCGAACGCGGCGGGGTCGCTGACGTCGAGCTTGAGCAACATGCGCGCGCCGGCCTTGACCTCGCGCAACGGGCGCGCACCGCGCACGGTGACGCGCGGCGGCTCGTCGGGGCTCGGGCTGTCGAGCTCGACGTTGAGGAGGACGCAGGTTCCCTCTTCCGCCCATTTCTGGAAGCTGGCGACGAGCGATTCCTCGAAGCAGGCGGCGCTGAACTGGCCGCTCGAATCGGAAAAGTCGGCGCGCACGAAGTCCTTGCCTTTGCGCGTCTTGCCGCGGTTCACCTTCTCGACCATCGCCGCCATCACTGCGGGTGCGCGGCCGCCCGCGGGCGCCCCGCCGTCCATCAGCGAGGCGAAGCTGCGCGCGCCGTTGGCCGACGCCACCGCGCGGTACTGCTCGACCGGGTGCGCGGAGAAGTAGAACCCGAAGTTGTCGCGCTCCTTCGCCATGCGCTCGGCGCGCGTCCAGGCTTCCGCGTCCTTCAATCGCAGCGTGCTGTCGGGCTGCGCCTCGCCGCCGAACAGCGCCGCCTGCCCGCTTTCGCGCTCGCGGCTCGCCGCTTCGGACACCGCGAGCAGCAGGTCGACATTGGCGAACAGCTTGCCGCGGTCGGGCTCGAGCCCGTCGAGCGCGCCGGCGGCGATCAGCCCTTCGAGCTGGCGCGAATTCATCGAGCCCTTGGGCACGCGCGCGAACAGGTCCTCGAGCGTTTCGAACCACCCGTTCGCCTCGCGCTCGGCGACCAGCGCTTCCATCGCCTTCTCGCCGACGTTGCGAATGCCCGCGAGCGCGTAGCGCACAGCATAACCTTCGTCGGTGCGCTCGACGGTGAACTCCGCCTCCGAGCGGTTCACGTCCGGCTGCTCGATCGCGATCCCCGCGCGGCGCGCGTCGTCGACGAACACCGCGAGCTTTTCCGACTGGTGCATGTCGAAGCACATCGAGGCGGCGTAGAATTCCTCCGGGTAATGCGCCTTCAGCCACGCGGTCTGGTACGCGAGCAGCGCGTAGGCGGCCGCGTGGCTCTTGTTGAAACCGTAGCCGGCGAACTTGTCGATCAAGTCGAACAGCTCGTTGGCCTTCTTCGGCTCGATACCCGAGTTCTCGCCGCAACCGTCGATGAAGCGCTGGCGCTGCGCGTCCATTTCCGCCTGCACCTTCTTGCCCATCGCGCGGCGCAGGAGGTCGGCGTCTCCCAGCGAGTAGCCGGCGAGGATCTGCGCCGCCTGCATCACCTGTTCCTGGTAGACGAAGATGCCGTAGGTTTCGGCGAGGATGCCTTCGAGCTTGGGGTGCGGGTATTCGATCGGCACTTCGCCGCCCTTGCGCCGGCCGAACAGCGGGATGTTGTCCATCGGCCCGGGTCGGTAAAGCGAGACGAGCGCGATGATGTCGCCGAAGTTGGTCGGCTTCACCGCGGTCAGGGTTCGCCGCATGCCTTCGGATTCGAGCTGGAACACGCCAACCGTGTTGCCGCTCTTCATCAGCTCGTAGACCTGGCTATCGTCGAGCGGGAGGCTCGACAGGTCGATCGAGATGCCGCGCTTCTCGAGCAGCTCGACCGCCTTCTTGAGCACCGAGAGCGTCTTCAGGCCGAGGAAGTCGAACTTGACCAGCCCCGCGCTCTCGACGTGCTTCATGTCGAACTGCGTCACCGCCATGTCCGAGCGCGGATCGCGATAGAGCGGCACGAGCTTGGCCAGCGGCCGGTCGCCGATCACCACGCCGGCGGCAGGGGTCGAGGAGTTGCGCGGCAGCCCTTCGAGCTGGATCGCGAGGTCGATGAGACGACGGACCTCCTCGTCGGTGTCGTACTCGCGCTTGAATTCCGAGACGCCGTTGAGCGCGCGCGAGAGCGTCCACGGATCGGTCGGATGGTTCGGCACCATCTTGCAGAGCCGGTCGACCTGGCCGTAGCTCATCTGCAGGATGCGGCCGCAGTCGCGCAGCACCGCGCGCGCCTTCATCTTGCCGAAGGTGATGATCTGCGCCACGTGGTCGTGCCCGTACTTCTGCTGGACATAGCGGATCACTTCGCCGCGCCGGGTTTCGCAGAAGTCGATGTCGAAGTCGGGCATCGA
>JBQCFR010000433.1:0-8041 GCA_051958885.1 Tsuneonella sp. | reverse complement strand
GTCCTCGCGCGCGGCGATCTCCTCGGCCTGGTCGCCGGCGTCAGCGGCGTCCTCGACATGGAGCGACCAGTCGCTCCCCGTCCACCAGGTGACCGCGCCGGTCTTGAGGTCGTTGCCGGTGACGATCTTCATGCCGCGGTCTCCATGGCAATGGCCGCGACCGCCGCATCCCCGCGCGCAGTCACCTCCCCGATCACGATCAGCGCCGGGCTCTTCACCCGCTCACGCGCGACGAGATCGGGCAGGCCGGCGAGCGGCCCGCGCAGCACGCGCATGTCGGCGCGGCAGGCGTTCTCGATCACCGCCAGCGGCATCTCGGGGGCAAGCCCGTCGTCGATCAGCTTCTCGGCGATCTGCGGCGCGGTCTTGACGCCCATGTAGATCACCAGCGTGCGCCCGTGGCCGGCGAGGCCCGCCCAGTTCTGCTCGGCCAGGCCCTTGCACTGGCCGGCGACGAAGCTGACCACGCTGGCCGCATCGCGGTGCGTGAGCGCGATCTGCGCCGCCGCCGCCGCGCCGTTCGCGGCGCTGACCCCGGGGACGATCGCGACCGGCACGCCGGCAGCGCGGCAGGCCTCGGTCTCCTCGCCGCCGCGGCCGAAGATCAGCGGATCGCCGCCCTTCAGTCGCACGACGTCGCGCCCGGCCAGCGCCTCGCGCACCAGCAGCGCGCAGATCTCGTCCTGCGGCACGGTGTGGCGCGCGCGCCGCTTGGCGACCGAGATCAGCTCGGCATGCGGAGAGGCGAGGGCGAGGATCGCGCGATCGACCAGCCCGTCATGGACGATCAGCCCCGCGCGCTCGATCAGCCGAGCGGCGCGCAGCGTCAGCAGTTCCGGGTCGCCCGGCCCCGCGCCGACAAGATAGACAGTACCGACATTTTGCATCGCGGCGAGATGCGCGTGGGCGCGCGCGTTCGCCAACGAGAATGGATGTCAGTGCGCACAGTTTGCATTTTGAAAGCGCCGGTGTGCGCGCGCGAAGTCCAGCTTTCGTTCCCCTAGCTCTCGCGCGTCTCGAGGCGCTGTGAAATAGCGGCGATAAGCTGTTCGAATTGCTCGTCGTTGCGGAAGCCGATGTCGCGCTGAGGGAAGGGAATTTCGATCCCGTTGTCCTGGAACAGGTGCCACAGCCGCTTCAATACTTCGGAGCGGATGTTGCCGAGGCCTTCCTCCGGATCGGCGATCCAGCAGTGGACCACGAACTCGACCGAACTCTCGCCGTACTTGTCCAGCCACACCGTCGGCGGCGGCGCGGCGAGCACCCGCGGGACCGCCTTCGCGGCTTCGAGCATGAGCTTCTCGGCGAGCACGATGTCGCAGCCGTAGCCGACGCCCACAGGCACCTGCACGCGCACGTTGCGGCTCGAATAGGACCAGTTCTCGACCTGGTTGACCATCAGGTTCTCGTTCGGGATCAGGTATTCCTTCTGGTCGCGCGTCACCAGCGAGACCGCGCGGATGCCGATCTTGCGGATCTGTCCGATGGTGGAATTGCCCGCCTGGTCGGCGATCGCGATCACGTCGCCGGGCTTGATCGAACGGTCCATCAGCAGGATGATCCCGGCGATCAGGTTGCCGAACGTCTTCTGCAGGCCGAAGCCGATGGCGAGCCCGAACGCGCCCGAGAACACCGCCAGCGCGGTGAGGTCGATCCCGAGCACGTCGATCCCCAGCAGGATCGCCACGCCCCATACGGCGAGCGTGACGACCTTTTCGGCAAGGAGTTGCTGGGTGGAATCGAGCCGCGTCCGCCGCAGGCCTCGGCGGGCGAACTTGCTGCCGAACCACGCGACTAGGAACACCCCGACGAGCACCATCAGCGTCACCAGCGCGTCCCACACGCTTACCCGGCTGTGGCCGACGGTCAGCGCGAGGCCGTCGAGCGTGTCGATCATGTCGGCGACCGCTCCGCCCTTGGCGCCGACCGCGTCGCGGATATGCTCGGCGGCCTCGACGCCGGTGTCGGTCCCGGCGGGAGCCGCGCTCATGCCGCGCCCATCGCGGCGAACCCGCGCGCGAGATCGGCGATGAGGTCGTCGGTGTCCTCGAGCCCGATCGACAGCCGCACGGCGAGCCGGTCCTGCGGATCGCTGCCCGCGGGGGGCCACGCGGTCGCGCTACGGTTGGGGGCGGGGTCGACCGGGATCGCCAGGCTCTCGTAGCCGCCCCAGCTGAAACCGATGCCGAACAGCTCGAGCGTGTCGATCAGCCGCGCCCGCGCCGCCGCCTCGCTGCCCTTGAGCACGAAACTGAACAGCCCGCAGCCGCCGGTGAAGTCGCGCAGCCACAGCTCGTGGCCAGGCGAGCCGGGAAGCATCGGGCACAGCACGCGGGCGACCTCGGGGCGCTGCTGCAGCCACTGCGCGATGCGCAGCGCGCTGGCGGTGGACTGCGCGAGCCGCACGCCCATCGAGCGCAGGCCGCGCGCGGCGAGCGCGGCATCGTCGGGGGAGACCACTTGCCCGAGCTGCTGCGCGGTCTGGCGCAGCTTGCGGTACCAGCGCTCGCCCGCCGCCGCGCTGCCCATCATCAGGTCCGAATGGCCGCCGACGTGCTTGGTCAGGCTCATCACCGCGATGTCGCACCCGTGCGCCAGCGCGGCGAAGCCGAGGGGGGAGGCCCAGGTGTTGTCGAGCACGCTCACGGCGCCCTTCTCGCGCGCGATCGCCGCAAGCGCGGGCACGTCGCACACTTCCATCGTCAGGCTGCCGGGGTTCTCCAGCAGCACCGCCCGCGTGCGCTCGCAGAACTGGTCGGGAAACGCAGTGAGGTCGAGCGGGTCGAAGAAGCGCGCCTCAACGCCGAGCCGCTTCAGCAGCCCCAGCGCCATCAGCCGGGTGGGCTCGTAGGCGTTGTCGGTCACCAGCAGCACGTCGCCCGGCGAAAGCACCGCCATCAGCGCGCCGGCGATCGCCGCCACCCCGCTGGGGTAAAGCATCGTCCCCGCCGCGCCCGGTTCGATCGCGCTCAGCGCCTCGGCGAGCGACCACTGGGTGGGCGCTCCGCGGCGGCCGTAGTAGAACTCGCCGTCGGCATTGCTGCGCCCGCCGAGCTCGGCGCAGCTTTCGTAGAGATGCGTCGAGGCGCGCCACACCGGCGGGTTGACCACGGCCCCGGTCCACTCCGGGCGGCGGCCGCCGGTGACGAGGCGGGTGGCGGGGCTGAGGTCCCTGTCGGAACGCTTCATAGTCGCGCTGCCGCCCCGGTTTCCTTCGGCGTCGCCGGATCGGCCCCCCATTCGCTCCAGCTCCCGTCGTAGAGCGCGCCCTCGCGCCCGAGCAGGTGAAGCGCGAACAGCAGGACCGAGGCGGTCACGCCGCTGCCGCAGCTCGTCACGATCGGGCGCTCGAGGTCGACCCCGGCCTGCTCGAACGCGGCGCGCAACTCGGCAGGCGGGTTGAACGTGCCGTCCTCCGCGAACAACGTGGCGAACGGCAGATTGCGCGCGGCGGGGATGTGCCCGCCGGGCAGGTTGTGCACGGTGTCCACCGTCGCGCCGGTGAAGCGGCCGGCGTCGCGCGCGTCGATCACCTGCTCGCGCGCGGCGGTGAGGTTGGCGAGCACGTCGGCCTTGCTGCGCACCCGGGTCCAGTCCGCGGCCGGCGCGGGGTAGGCGGCGAGCTCGCCGGCGGCGGGGCCGGTCTCGAGCGGACGGCCCTCGGCCTTCCACTTCGCGATTCCGCCGTCGAGCAGCGCGACCTGCTCGACCCCGTTCATCCGCAGCACGAACCACGCGCGCGCCGAGGTCTTCACCGCGCTATCGTCGTAGAGCACCACCCGCGCGCCGGGGCGCACGCCCAGTTCGGCCATGCGCGCGGCGAACTGCTCGGCGGTCGGCAGCGCGTTGGGGACGGGCGAGGCGGCATCCTTGAGGCGTGCGAGGTCGAGGAACCGCGCGCCGGGGATGTGGCCCTGCTCGAACTCGCCGCGCGCGTCGCGGCCGGCTGCGGGAAGGTGGCTGGAGGCGTCGAGCACGACAAGGTCGCTCGCGCCGAGTTCGCCGGCGAGCCAGGCGGTGGTGACGAGACTGTCCATCGCCGCCCGGACTAGCCGCGCCTGCGCCGCTAGTCGAGCGCGCGCTGGCCGATCGCGGCGTAGGTCTGCGGCATGTCGTCGAGCCGGAACGGCTGGAGCCGGCCGCCCGGCGCGGCGGGCTGCATGCCGACGACGAACGTTTTGGCGAGCGGCTCCATCCCGTCCGCCTCCGCGCGCACCCGCAGCAGCGGCACGTAGAGCGCCGCGCCGCCCTGCGGGATCGGGCGGATCTGCTGCACCGGCAGGCGCAGCTCGCCGCGCAGGTTCACGCTTTCGCCGGGGGCGAGTTCGGGCAGGTCGTGGACGATGGCGAGCGGGGTCGCGGCGTCGGCGAGCTGCTGGTCGACCGGCACCCGCCCATGCGCGGTGACGAGGTCGCCGCCGAGGCGGACGTGGCTCAGCGGCCGGCCGCCGCGGTTGGTCAGTCGAAGCTCGTAGGCGAGCGTCGCGAACATCATGCTGCGGGTGAGCTTGACCGCCTGCGCCTCGATCCCGAGCGGCGGCACGCCGGCGGCGAGCGGCGCGGGCGATGCTGCGGGCCCAGCCTGCGGCGCGCGGGCGAGCGGCGGCTCGATGGGCGCGGGCGCGTCCCACGCCTCCTCGCGCCTGCGCATCAGGAACCACGCTCCGGCCGCCGCGGCGGCGATCGCCAGCACGCCGAGCGCGATCCAGCCCCACCGCCAGCCGTCCTCCTCGGGCGCTGTGCGCGCCACGGGGGCGGGCGAGGGGGCGATTGGCGGCGGCGGGGTGCGCGTGGCGGCCGGGGTCGGCGCGGCGCCGGGGGCGGGCAGCGGCGAGACACTGGGCGAGGGCGTCGGCACGCGCGCACTCGTCGGCAGCGGCGCCGGTGTCGTGCGGCCGGGGACCACCGCCTGCGTCGGGCGCGGAGCGGGAGTCGCCGTCGGCCCGGCGCGCGGCGCGCTCGGCGTGGGGGTGGGCTGCGGCGCGGGCGTCGGGGTCGGCGTCGGTGTCGGCGTGCGCGTGTCGCGCGGCTGAGTGAGGAACGGGCGGTCGGGATCGACCGGCCCCTGCACGCGCGGGTTGCTCGTCGCGGCCGGATTGGGCGGCAGGCTGAAGGTCCCGGGCGCGGCCGACTGCGCCGCGGCAGGCGCGGCGGCGGCCAGGGCCAAGCTGGACACGATCAGGCTGGCGGCGCGGTAGGTTCTCATGGCTCCCGGTGCGACGTGGTAAAGCGGGCGGCGCGCTGAATAGGCACTGAATCCGCGCTGTCCAGCACCGCCTTGCAGCGGGCGCCGTTTCGCCCCACATGCGCGGCATGGAGGGCACACCCCGCACGACGCACCTCGGCCAGCAGAGCCCGCTCCCCGCTTCTCCGGAAGAGGCGCAGCTCGACTACGTGCCGAACCCGCGCAAGGGCGCGCTCTACATGGTGCGCTTCGCCGCGCCCGAGTTCACCAGTCTGTGCCCGGTGACCGGCCAGCCCGATTTCGCGCACCTCGTCATCGACTACGCTCCGGGCGAGACGATCGTCGAATCGAAATCGCTCAAACTGTTCCTTGCAAGCTTCCGCAATCATTGCGGTTTCCACGAGGACGTGACCGTCGGCATCGGTCAGCGCCTGGCCGACGAGATGCGCCCCCGCTGGCTCCGCATCGGCGGCTACTGGTACCCGCGCGGCGGCATCCCGATCGACGTGTTCTGGCAAACCGGCGCGCCTCCGCAAGGGCTATGGGTGCCGGAGCAAGGCGTGCCGGGCTACCGCGGGCGCGGGTGATTGGTCGGAGTGGCCGGTGTCTCAGCGGACGCTTCGGACCTCGCCGAGCGCTGCTGAAAGGAAGCGGGACCCCGACTTAAGGCTGGGGTGACGAGATTGAAGTAAGACGGCGGGAGAGCACGTCAGACCGCAAGCCAAGGCAAACAACTCAACCACGTCACCCCGGGCTTGACCCGGGGTCCCGCTTCGCCTTCATCCTCGTGCAATGGATCGGGAAAGACGCGGAGGCTGGGTCTACATCATGGCCGATCGCTATCGCGGGACGATGTACGTCGGCGTGAGCTCCGATCTTCCCGCGCGCATTCACCAGCATCGGAACGGGACCGGCTCGGACTTCTGTGCCCGGTATGGGCTCGACCGCCTCGTCTGGGCGGAGCGGGGCGATACGATCGAGGACTGCATCGCTCACGAGAAGCGGGTGAAACGCTGGCGGCGCGAGTGGAAGTTCGCGTTGGTGGAGCGGGGCAATCCGGACTGGGAAGACCTGTTCGGATTGCTGGCGTGAGCGCGCCAGAAAAGCGGGACCCCGGCTCAAGGCCGGGGTGACGTGGTGTTGGCCGTCTGTTCGCCCGTGTGTTGCCGCTTTCGGAGGCTTTGATTTCGGCAGCCGGCTCAAAGACGGATGGTTTAGCATACGCTCCCATCCTCTCAACCCGTCACGCCGGGCTTGACACGGGGTCCCGCTCCCCTTCTCCCGCAGCGCTCCCCCCAAAGTCCGTTTTCCTACATCCGGCTTCGTGTCTACTGATCCCGATTCGTTTCCTCGTCAGGAGCAGCGGATCATGACCTTTTCCACCGAACCCAGGACCACTCGCCAGCCCCGCCGTGATGGGTGGACGGCGGCGCGGCGGCGCGGGTTTCTTGATTGTCTGCGCGATGGCCTCGACGTGCGGCGCGCGGCGGCGCGAATGGGGATGTCGCGGCGCTCGGCCTATCACCTCCGCGGGCGCGACGAGGGTTTCGCGCGTGCGTGGGATGCAGCGCTGCGCGAGGCGCGCGAGGAGCGGGGGCGGCGGCTGATCGCCGAACTGGTCGCGCAGGCCGCGTGGGCGCGGGCCGCGTTTCCCGAGGCGGCGCGCGCGTTTCCTCCCAGGACACTGTGACATGCGTGACAGGCGTGTGAACTTCGCCGCCTTGCACCGCTGCGCCAACCGGCGCAGAGCCCGCTCATGACCACCCGCACCGAGACCGATACCTTCGGACCGATCGAGGTCCCGGCCGAGCACCTGTGGGGCGCGCAGACGCAGCGCAGCGTGCAGAACTTCAGGATCGGCGGCGAGCGGCTGCCGCTGCCGCTGATCCACGCGCTTGGGCTGATCAAGCGCGCCGCGGCCGAGGCCAACCGCGCGCTCGGCGGGCTCGAGCCGCGGCTGGCCGACGCGATCGTCACCGCCGCGCAGGAGGTGGCGGACGGCAAGCTCGACGGCGAGTTCCCGCTGGTGGTGTGGCAGACCGGGTCGGGCACCCAGTCGAACATGAACGCCAACGAGGTGATCGCGAACCGCGCGATTCAGCTCCTCGGCGGGGAGATCGGCTCGAAGAAGCCGGTTCATCCCAACGATCACGTCAACCGGTCGCAAAGCTCGAACGACACGTTTCCGAGCGCGATCCATGTCGCCGCGGCGCTGCAGATCGACCGTGCGCTGCTGCCCGCGCTGCGCGCGCTGCACGCCGAGCTCGACGCCAAGGCGCGGCAGTGGGCCGATATCGTCAAGATCGGCCGCACGCACACGCAGGACGCGACGCCGCTGACGCTGGGGCAGGAATTCTCCGGGTACGCGGCGCAAGTCGGCGGCGGGATCGAGCGGATCGAGCTGGCGCTGCCGGGGCTCTACCAGCTCGCGCAGGGCGGCACCGCGGTCGGCACCGGGCTCAATGCGCCGGAGGGGTTCGCGGACAAGGTGGCGGAGCGGATCGCCGCGCTCACCGGGCTGCCGTTCGTCAGCGCGCCGAACAAGTTCGCGATGCTTGCGGGGCAGGACGCGCTCGTGTTCGCGCACGGGGCGCTCAACGCGCTCGCCGCGGCGCTGTACAAGATCGCGAACGATATCCGCCTGCTCGGCTCGGGCCCGCGCTCGGGGCTGGGCGAGCTGGCGCTGCCCGAGAACGAGCCAGGCAGCTCGATCATGCCGGGCAAGGTCAATCCCACGCAAGTCGAGGCGATGACGCAGGTCTGCATCCAGGTGTTCGGCAACAACGCCGCGCTGACGTTTGCCGACAGCCAGGGGCAGTTCGAGCTCAACACCTATCGCCCGCTGATGGCGAACGC
>JBQCFR010000432.1:0-2980 GCA_051958885.1 Tsuneonella sp. | reverse complement strand
TGGTGGCAATGCGCGCAGTTCGCGTCGAGATAGCCGCGGGCGACCGCCGGGACCGGCTCGCTCGCGCGGTCCTCCCACAGCGGGATTGTGTCGGCGATCGCGGGCATCTTGTCGAGGTGCCCGGCGGCGACGAACGATTCGAGCCAGGCATGCGACAGGTTGCGCGCCTTGGGCCCGATCGGGATCACCGCGCCGTTCAGGCCGTGGCATTCCTTGCACTGGTTCTTGTTCGGCACACGGTACTCGATGTGCTCGCCCGCGGGCGTGGTCACCGGCACCCGCGCGCCGGCGAGCGCCAGCTTGGCCTCGGTCTGCTCCGCGTTCCACAGGTACGGCAGCGCCAGCCAGCCGTCGCCGCGGTGCAGCAGCACGCGCGTCTCGATCAGGCGGCGCTTGCCGTTGTCCTGGAAAGCGAAGGTCTTCACCAGCGCGCTGCCGACCGGGAGGTCGATCAGGTTCTCGCCGTTTGCCTTGGCCTTGCTGCCCGCCGGCACATAGACGAAGCGCTGCTTTTCCGCCCCGTCCGACCACAGCGGAATGTTGAGGCGGTACGGCACGACGCCCGCGGCCGGCACCTGCGCGGGCGCATCGGCGAAGAAGTGGTAATCGGACAATAGCGCGGGGAGGTCCGCGCCGGTGACGACCGCATCGGCCGGCCCGCTCGCATCCTTCGCCCCCGCCATCGCCGCCGCTGCCGAGAGCAGCGCGGCCAGCAGGACCACAAGGCGCATCATGCCGAGAGCCGCGCCTCCAGCTCGGCCGGGGCGCCGAGATCGCTGTCGCTCAGCGGCGCGCCCGGCGCGGCGACCTTGAGCGGACCCGGCTTCATCCCGGTGAGGCCGTCACCCTGCCTGGGCAGCCCGACGGTCCAGCCCTTGAGCGACGGATCGACGGTCAGCGGCGCAGAGCCGCCCGGCGCGACCAGCCCGTCCCACATCACCGGCGGCAGCGCGCCGCCGAACGCCGCGAGCAGTTGCTCCTTGCCATCGATCTGCGGATCGGTGCCGTTGCGAGCGACCCGGTTGGCGCCGATCGCGATCTCGCGCGGGTACGGATTGTAGCGCTGGTCGGTGAACGGCATCGGATAGGCGATCACCATGACCCCCGCGGTGGGGTTGTCGACGATCGTGTTGTTCGCGACCCACACCTTGTCGTTCGCCATCACCAGCACGCCGGTGCCGCGCCGCACGCCGCCGACGATATTGCCCTTGGGCGCGAAGTTGGCGGTGGTGTTGTGCGCCACCAGGTTGTCGCGCACGATCACGTCGCCGCCGCCCATTACCGGCAGGTTGGGCAGGTCGAACACCAGGATGCCGCCGGTGTTGCCGGTGACGAAGTTCGCCTCGACGATCGCCTGCCGGCTGTTCTCGATCTCGATCCCGGCGACGTTGTAGCGCGCGGTCGAGTGACGGATGGTGATCCGCTTCGACTGGCCGACGTAGATTCCTGCGTCGGACGCGCCCGACACCTCGCATTCTTCCACCAGCACGCCGGTGCTTTCGACCGGGTAGATGCCGTAAGCGCCGTTGGTCTCCTTCGGACCGCCGGTCCACGTCACCCGCACGCGCTGGTAGACGATGTCGTCGGCGCCCTTGGACTTGATCCCGTCGCCTTGCGGGTTCTCGATCGCGAAGTCACGCAAGGTGACCTTGTCGCTGGTGACCAGCAGTCCCTCGCCCGCGCCCTGCTGCTTGCTGAAATCGAGCACGGTGGCGTTCATCCCCGCGCCGCGCACGGTGACGTTGTCGGCATCGAGGCTGAGGCCATCGTCGAGCTCGTAGCGGCCGGGTCCGAGCACGACCTCGTCGCCGGGCTTGCTGAGGATCAGCGCCTCCTGCAGCTTCGCCTGCGCGTCGGGACCGGCGGCCACCTGGCGGGTTTCGGCTAGAACGGGCGAGGCCGCGGCGCTCAGCGCCAGCGCGGCAAGGGTGAGAGTCCTCATGGCGCGCAAGCTGCAACTGACACGCGTGTAAGTCAATCGCGCAGGCGCTTGTGCGACTCGCGCGAGAGGCGCATCTTCCGCGCGTAGAGCGAAAGGGAGCTTTGTGATGCGAACGAAGCTTTTGACCGGCGCAATCCTGCTGATCGTCGCGGCGCCGGCTCTGGCGGACGAGTGGGACTTCGTGCTCAACAACAAGACCGGCAAGACGATCAAGATGGTCGAGCTGGCGCCCAGCGGCAGCCAGACCTGGGCGAGCGAGCAGACCGAGCAAGACCGCGAGTCGACGATCAAGCCCGGCGCCAGCTTCACGGTCCACTTCACCAAGGATGCGAGCGCCTGCAAGTTCGACGTGCGGCTGACCTATGACGACGATTCGACCGCGGTGTTCCCCGCCCTCAACGTCTGCGACAACGCCTTTGCCGACTTCAGCTACAACGGCGCTACGCCGGTGGTGAAGGGAAGCTAGGCGAGCGCCTTGACGATGTCCTCGACCATCTTCTTGGCGTCGGCGAGCAGCATCATCGTCTGGTCCATGTAGAACACGTCGTTGTCGACGCCGGCGTAGCCCACGCCGCCCATGCTGCGCTTGATGAAGAACACCTGCTTGGCCTTGTCGACGTCGAACACCGGCATGCCGTAGATCGGCGAGGACTTGTCGGTTTTCGCCGCCGGATTCACCACGTCGTTCGCCCCGATGATGAAGGCGACGTCGGCCTGCGCGAATTCCGAGTTGATGTCGTCGAGCTCGAACACCTCGTCGTAGGGCACCTGCGCTTCGGCGAGGAGCACGTTCATGTGCCCCGGCATGCGGCCGGCGACGGGGTGGATCGCGTACTTGACCTCGACGCCCTTGGCCTTGAGCAGGTCGGCCATCTCGCGCAGCGCGTGCTGCGCCTGGGCGACCGCCATGCCGTAACCCGGCACGATGATGACCTTGGACGAGTTCTTCATGATGTAGGCGGCATCGTCTGCCGAGCCGAGCTTCACGGGCCGCTGCTCGGCGCCGCCCGCCGGTCCCGCGACCTCGCCGCCGAAGCC
>JBQCFR010000431.1:0-7699 GCA_051958885.1 Tsuneonella sp. | reverse complement strand
GTTCATGTACACGACCAGCGCCGGCACGCCGACCTGACGCGCGAGCAGGATGTGCTCGCGAGTCTGCGGCATCGGGCCGTCGGCGGCGTTCACGACCAGGATCGCGCCGTCCATCTGGGCGGCACCGGTGATCATGTTCTTCACGTAGTCGGCGTGGCCCGGGCAGTCGACGTGCGCGTAGTGACGCGCGTCGGTCTCGTACTCGACGTGGGCGGTCGAGATGGTGATGCCGCGCTCACGCTCTTCGGGCGCCTTGTCGATGTTGGCGAAGTCCACCGGCGCACCGAGCACCTTGGTGATCGCGGCGGTCAGCGTGGTCTTGCCGTGGTCGACGTGACCGATGGTGCCGATGTTGCAGTGCGGCTTGTTCCGCTGGAATTTTTCCTTGGCCATTTTACTCGTAACCTCTGTCTGGAATTGGAATTTCCGGAAAATCTGGACTTTCACCAAGCCATCGGAGCGGCACCCGGTGAATCAGGCGCCGCCCCTAGACGCTCGCCCTAAGTTGCGCAAGGCTCCTTAGGCGAGCTTCTCCCTGACCTCCTGCGCCACGTTGGCGGGGACTTCGTCGTAGTGGCTGAACTGCATCGTGTACTGCGCGCGCCCTTGGGTGAACGAGCGCAGCTCGTTGACGTAGCCGAACATGTTGGCGAGCGGGACCATCGCCTCGACCGCCTGCGCATTGCCGCGGGTGTCGGTGCCCTGGATCTGCCCGCGCCGGCTGTTGAGGTCGCCGATGACGTCGCCGAGGTAATCCTCGGGGGTGACCACCTCGACCTTCATGATCGGCTCGAGCAGCTTGATGCCCGCCTTCTCCGCCACTTCGCGCATCGCGCCGCGGCCGGCGATCTCGAACGCGATCGTGCTCGAGTCGACGTCGTGGTAGGCGCCGTCGTACAGCTCGATCGTGAAGTCGATGATCGGGAAGCCGATCAGGTAGCCGCTTTCGGCCTGCTCGCGCATGCCCTTCTCGACCGACGGGATGTACTCGCGCGGGATGTTGCCGCCCTTGACCTGGTCGTCGAAGACCACGCCCTGGCCGCGCTCGCCCGGAACCACCTTGACCTTGACGCGGCCGAACTGACCCGAACCACCCGACTGCTTCTTGTGAGTGTAGTCCACGTCCACCGGCTTCGCGAGCGATTCACGGTAGGCCACCTGCGGCGCACCGACGTTGGCCTCGACCTTGAACTCGCGCTTCATGCGATCGACCAGGATGTCGAGGTGAAGCTCGCCCATCCCCTTGATGATCGTCTGGCCGCTTTCGTGGTCGGTCGAGACGCGGAAGCTCGGGTCCTCGGCGGCAAGGCGGTTGAGCGCGATACCCATCTTCTCCTGGTCCGCCTTCGTCTTGGGCTCCACGCTCAATTCGATGACCGGCTCGGGGAACTCCATCCGCTCGAGGATGATCGGCTTGGCCGGATCGCACAGCGTATCCCCCGTGGTGGTGTCCTTCATGCCGGCGAGCGCCACGATGTCGCCCGCGAATGCCTCGTCGATGTCCTCGCGGTTGTTCGAGTGCATCAGCAGCATGCGGCCGATCTTCTCCTTCTTGTCCTTGACCGAGTTCAGGTAAGTGCCCTTGGACAGCTTGCCCGAATAGATGCGGGTGAAGGTCAGCGAGCCGACGAACGGGTCGTTCATGATCTTGAACGCCAGCGCGGCGAACGGCGCGTCATCGCTCGAGGGGCGCTCGGCCTCCTCGTCGCTGTCGGGCAGCACGCCCTTGATCGCCGGCACGTCGAGCGGGCTCGGCATGTAGTCGACCACCGCGTCGAGCAGCGGCTGCACGCCCTTGTTCTTGAACGCCGAGCCGCAGGTCACGGGCACGAAGTCACGCGCCATGGTGCCCTTGCGGATCAGCCGCTTGAGCGTCGGCACATCGGGCATTTCGCCTTCCAGGTACGCTTCCATGACCGCGTCGTCCTGCTCGACGACGGTCTCGATCAGCTGGTTGCGGTATTCGGCGGCCTTGTCGGCGAGGTCGGCCGGGATGTCGACATAATCGAACTTCGCGCCCAGACTCTCGTCCTTCCAGACGATGCCGCGGTTGTTGACGAGGTCGACCACGCCCTTGAGGTCGCTCTCCGCGCCGATCGGCAGGTAGAGCACCAGCGGCACCGCGCCGAGACGGTCGATGATCGACTGGACGCAGTAGTAGAAGTCCGCGCCGGTCCGATCGAGCTTGTTGATGAAGCACATCCGCGGCACGCCGTACTTGTCGGCCTGGCGCCACACGGTTTCCGACTGGGGCTCGACGCCCGCGACGCCGTCGAACACCGCGACCGCGCCGTCGAGCACGCGCAGGGAGCGCTCGACTTCGATGGTGAAGTCGACGTGGCCGGGGGTGTCGATGATGTTGATGCGGTATTTCGGCTGGTTCGCGCGCAGGGCCTCGGGATCCGAGCGCGGGTCCATCGAGGAATCCTCGGGCGTCCAGAAGGTGGTGGTCGCCGCCGAGGTGATGGTAATCCCGCGCTCCTGCTCCTGCTCCATCCAATCCATCGTCGCGGCGCCGTCGTGAACTTCGCCGATCTTGTAGGATTTGCCGGTGTAGTAAAGGATACGCTCGGTCGTGGTCGTCTTGCCGGCATCGATGTGCGCCATAATGCCGATATTGCGATAGCGCTCCAGCGGGTATTCGCGGGCCATTTCAAATTCCTTGGGTGTGGGGCGCCCCGGAGAGGCGGCCCCCATATGGTCACACATGCGACCGATTAAAGACTACCAGCGGTAGTGGCTGAAGGCGCGGTTGGCGTCGGCCATGCGGTGCGTGTCTTCGCGCTTCTTGACCGCGTTGCCGCGGTTGTTGGCGGCGTCCATCAGTTCGCCCGAAAGACGCGCCGACATCGTGGTCTCGGGGCGCCCGCGGGCGGCGGTGATGAGCCAGCGGATGGCGAGCGCCTGGGCGCGCTCGGGGCGAACCTCGACCGGCACCTGGTAGGTGGCGCCGCCGACGCGCCGCGAACGGACCTCGATCTGCGGGGCGACGTTGTTGAGCGCATCGTGGAACAGCTGGATCGGGTCCGCCTTGGCGCGCGCCTCGACGGTCTCCAGCGCACCGTAGACGATGCTCTCGGCGGCGGACTTCTGGCCGTCGTACATGAGGTTGTTCATGAACTTCGACAGGATCTGATCCCCGAACTTGGGATCGGGCAGGATTTCCCGCTTCTCGGGACGACGACGACGTGACATCTTTTGTAACTCCTTCGGAGTGCGCCCCGGCCTCCGCCGGGGCTTGCGGCTCCGCGCCTAAACCTTACTTCGGACGCTTGGCGCCGTACTTCGAGCGGCTCTGCTTGCGGTCCTTGACCCCTTGCGTGTCGAGCACGCCGCGCAGCACGTGATAACGCACGCCGGGCAGGTCGCGCACGCGGCCGCCGCGGATCAGCACCACCGAGTGCTCCTGCAGGTTGTGCCCCTCGCCGGGGATGTAGGAGATGACCTCGCGGCTGTTGGTCAGGCGCACCTTGGCGACCTTGCGCAGCGCGGAGTTCGGCTTCTTCGGCGTCGTGGTGTAGACGCGGGTGCAGACGCCGCGCTTCTGCGGGTTCTGCTCCATCGCAGGGACCTTCGACTTGGCCTTCTGCGGTTCGCGGCCCTTGCGGACCAGCTGGTTGATCGTCGGCATTAAGACTTTCTCTCTTCACCGTATGGAGGTGACGACATGATCGAGGTGAAGAGTCAAAAGTCGTAGAGCCCGTCATCTCTCCACGAGGCGTGGGAGCTGGCGGCCTGCGACCCCTGCATCAGCAGGGGCTGCGCTCTGCGAGCTTGAAAACACTCCACCCGGGTCAAGGACACCGGGTTACTTTGACGGCTGCCCGCGCTACCGGAGATCACCGCCAACGTTCAGCTCAGCCAGGCGCACGGCCCGGCAAGCGCACGCCCTTAGGGGCAAAGTCGGATTCGGTCAAGCGCCCGCCCCGAGCCGCTCGCGTAGCCAGCCGGCAAGCTCCTCCTCCTCCTCGAGCTCACCCGCGGCGAGCGCGAGGCCGGTGATGACGGCATCCCGCTCCGAGAGCACGAGCGTGCGGCCGTTGAGGCGTAGGAACAGGCGCGCCGCGACCCACGCTGTGCGCTTGTCGCCATCGACGAAAGGGTGATTGCGTGCGATCCCGAGGGTACACACCGCTGCCAGCGCGCAGTGATCGTCCTCGCCACAGCGCCACCGGTTGACCGGCTGCGCCAGCGCGCTCGCGAGGGCACCGGCATCGCGGACGCCCGACGGGGCGCCGTGCTCCCCGAGCTGACGATCAAGCACCGCAAGGATGACCGGCTCGACCAGCCAGCGCGGTTCGACACGGCCAACCACGTGCCCGGCTACCAGCTCAGCGTGTAGACGCCTTGCGCGGGCGCCTCGAAGCTGCACAGGAGCCCGGGCGCATCGTCGGCCGGGGCCAGGGCGGTGCCGTCGGCGTCGCGCAAGGTCGCCGCGATCCGCTTCGGACCATCCGGCTGGGGCGCCAGCGCGATCAGCGCGCCCAGCCCTGCCGGCCCATCGAGTGTGAAGCTGACCGCGTGTTCGTCGATCCGGGTGAGCGCGCGCACGAAGCGGTTGCAGTAGAGCAGGAACGGGGCGCCATCGATCCGGTGGAACGCGCGGGTGGCGAAGACCATCGCTGCGCCGGCGCCGTAGATCTCCTGCCCGACCTGCCCCGCCGGCTGCCCGTCGGGGTACAGGTCTTCCACCGGAAAGCTCAGCGCGGCGTCGATGTGGCCGTTGCGGTTGTCGCTCGCCAGCGCCTCCTCTGGCAGCGCGTCGGTATAGAAGAACCACGCGCGGTCGAGCGCGTAGCGACAGTACTCGCTCACCAGCAGCTTGACCGAGGGGATCAGATCGGGCCCGCCGAGATCGAGGTAGCGCTCGAACGCGGCGAAGCTGTCGAAGCATTCGTAGATCGCCATGTAGGGCGCATCCTGCAGACAGGTGACGCCGAGGAAATTGCGGTAGTGCGCAGCGTGCGCGATATCGCTCTCCCAGATCTCGCAGTTATGGAAGAACCCGGCGAGGTAGACGTAGCTCTGCGCGAGGTAGTGCTTGTCGCCGGTGATGCGCCACAGCCTGATGCACGCCGCCGCGCCCCAGGCGGTGAGGTTGGCCTGGTAGTTGAGATCGAACCGCATCCCGTCGGCGGCGTCGATCGCGGCCTTGGCTTCGTCGAGGAAGCGCGGCTCGTGGCTGAGCGTGAACGCCTCCAGCATGACCCAGGCATACATCCCGCCGACGTCGGTCTGGCCGAGACGGTCGGCCCCGGCGACCGCGGTGATCACTTCGAAGGTGTCGACCTTGTACTGGATCGGCCAGCGGTATTGGAAGTGGTGCGCGGCCTTTATGCCGTAGTCGACCACATCGAAGAACAGCGCGCGCGCGTCCTCCTCGCCGTCCCGCGCGAGGGCGGCGAGCTTGGCCATCGGGTGGTACATATACCACGAATCGACCGCGTCGGCGTCCTTGTCCTCGCCCACGTCGGGGAGGTAGCGGCGCAGCGCTTGGAGCTTCTCGTCGTAGAACCCCCGCAGGCCGTTCCGGATCTCGCGCTCGAGCGGATCGCGCTTGCCGGCCCAGCGGCCCCATTCGTGGACCGCCTCGAGCAGCGAGAGCTGGACCATCGAATCCGGATACTCCGCCGCCGTGTAGGGATGGAAATAGGTGTGATCGCCGTGCCGCGTGCGCGCCTTGGGGCTCGAGCGCAAGTCGTCGAGCGTGCGCTGCGAGCGCTCGACCCAGTCGCGGTGCTCCCATCCTGCGCGCTCGATCCGGCGGTAAAGCGCGCCGAGCATGTCGAGAAACTGCCAGGCGGAGATCGTCTCGCGCTGGCGCGGGAAGCGGCGGACGAGCAGGTGCGCGCGATTGAGCACGATCTCGCGCCCGCCGGTGAGCGCGGTCGTGAGGTCCTTGGGCTGCGTAGGTGCGATGTAGCCGACCTCGGGCCACTCGCCGCCGACCGCGTTCTCGGGCGCGGTGCCCGTGGCGGCGAAGTAGGGGTTCAGCACGGTGAGGTCCTGCAGGTAGAGCACCTTGCCGAAGTCCGGCTCCTCGAGCGAGAAGTAGCACAGCCCGGTGTTGAGCCGCCGCTGGCGCGCCTCGATCCGCCCGCGCGGACGCTCGGGATGGCCGGCCGGGCCGATCGCGACGAGATCGCGCGGGATGTACGGCAGGTGCAGCGCGTGATCGGGGGTGAAGCGCGCGGTGAGGGTGTAGAGCGCGGTCTCTTCGGGATCAGCGGCGATTTCGATCCGGTGCCGGCCGAGCGGGCTGTGGGCGGTGAAAGTGAACAGGCTGCCGCCCTCGCCCTCGATCCGCTCCACCTCCGCCGCGTCGGTGAACAGCGGCACGCGCCACGCCACCCCGCCGCCTTCCTTGCCGCGCGAGAACTGGACCCACAGGTCCGCCCCTTGCCGGCGCGCCTCGATGGTGAATTCGCCGTGGCGCGTGCGCGCGAGAGGCCTGCCGCCGCCGAACGCGCGCTCGCTTTCGAGAAGAGCCAGGGAACGGCTGGCCTTGGTTGCCATGGCTGTGCGACCTTCCGGTTGGAGCGTGCCCTACCAGAAGCACCGGGCGCCAGTTTGGTTTCACCCGTTCGCTCGCCGGGTGGCGGCGCGAAACCGGGGGTCTGCAAAAACTCGCGTCCGCCGTCAGGTGTTTAGGAACGCCACCAGCGCCTTGACCTTCTTCTGCCGCCACTGCGGCAGCGGCGCCACCAGCCAATAGGCGCGGCGCCCTTCGTCGGGCCCTTCGAGCGCGGCCAGCCGCCCGTCGGCGAGCGCATCCTCGACCAGCAGGTACGGCAGCACCGCCTTGCCCAGCCCGGCGATCGCGCTCGACAGCGCCTGACCGGCATTGGCGACCTGGACGTGCGCCTCCGCCCCTTCGGGCAGCGGCGCGCCGGGCCAGTCGATCCATTCGTCCGAGGCACCGGGCGCGGCGACGACCACGCGGCGCGCCGGCGCGAGCTCGACCCCTTCGAGATCGCCCGGTCCGTCGACAAGGCGGATCGCCACGTCGAGGTTGGTCTCGGTGAAATCGGCGTTCTCGTCCGCCAGCAACTGGAAGCGCACCCCGGGATTGCCCGCGCGGAACGCGGCGAGCCGGTGGCTCAGCCACTGGGCGTAGAATTCGCGCGGGGCGGCAATGGTGTAGCGGTCGCTGGCCTGGCCGGCCTGCATTGCCTGCACCGATTCCTCGAACTTGAGGAACCCTTCGCGCAGTGCGTCAAGCCCCGCGCCGGCCTCGTCGGTCAGCTCGAGGCCCTTGCTGGTGCGGCGGAACAGCACGGTGCCGAGATGATCCTCGAGCGCGCGGATCTGCTGGCCGACCGCGGCGGGGGTCACCGCCAGCTCGTCCGCGGCGCGCGTGAAGCTGAGATGCCGCGCCGCGGCGTCGAACACGCGCAGGGCGTTGAGAGGCAGGTGAGTGCGCTTCATGTGGCGCTCACCTAGCGAAGCGGCAGCGCATAGGAAAGAGCGCCGGCTTGCGCGCTCGGCAGAGTCAGTTCGCTGTGGCCGGCGCCGCGAGCGGGAAGAACGGGATGCGCACCTCGATCGGCGTGCCATCGTCCTTGTGGAAGGTGTAGAAGCCTTCCATCGTGCCGTTCGGCGTCGTCAGCGGGCAGCCCGAGACATAGTCGTGGCTCTCGCCCGGATCGAGCGCCGGCTGTTCGCCGACCACGCCTTCACCGTCGACCAGATTGACCAT
>JBQCFR010000430.1:0-2768 GCA_051958885.1 Tsuneonella sp. | reverse complement strand
TCGGCGCCGGCCAGCCGGTTCTCGGTGAAGCGACCGAACGGGTCCAGGAAGGGCTCGAAGTGCGGCTTGCCCACCAGCGCGGTGCGGTAGCCGGCCCGGTGCAGCTCGGCCGCGATCGCATCGAGCACGGCTTCGCCGGCGGCCATGGCCAGCGGGTTGCCGCCGTACGTCGAGCCGTGCGCGCCGATCACCATGCCGCGCGCCGCCTTCTCGGTGGCGAGGCACGCGCCGAGCGGGAAGCCGCCGCCGATGCCCTTGGCGGTGGCGAGGATATCGGGCTCGATGCCGTACTGCTCGTAGGCGTAGAGTGTGCCGGTGCGCGCGACGCCGCACTGGACCTCGTCGAGCACCAGCATGAGGTCGTTCTCGTCGGCCAGCCGGCGCAGCCCCTCCATGAAGGCCTGCGAGGCCGGGCGGATACCGCCCTCGCCCTGGATCGGCTCGACCAGGAACCCCGCGGTGTTCGGGCCCATCTGCGCTTTGGCGCTCTCGAGATCGTCGAACTCGGCGTACTTGAACCCGGCGAGCAGCGGCATGAAGCCCTTGTGCATCTTGTCCTGGTTCGACGCGCTGATGGTCGCCATCGTCCGGCCGTGGAAGGCGTTCTTGAAGGTGATCAGCTCGAACCTGTGATCGTTGCCCACCGCCTGATGATACGAGCGCGCGGTCTTGATTGCGCACTCGACCGCCTCGGCGCCGGAGTTGGTGAAGAACACCGTGTCGGCGAACGTCAGGTCGACCAGCCGCTGGGCCAGCGCCTCGCCCTGCGGGCTGCCGTAGAGGTTGGATACGTGCATGAGCGTTGCCGCCTGGCGCTGGATCGCGCCGATCAACCCTTCGTGGCTGTGGCCCAGGATGTTGACCGCGATGCCGCTCGCGAAATCGAGGTAGCGGGTGCCGTCCTCGTCGATCAAGTGGCAGCCCTCGCCGCGCACAGGACGCACACCGCACCGGGGATAGACGGGCATCAGCGGGGTGATCGACATGGCAGCGGTCCTTCGAGAAACGAAAACATCAACGACAAATGGCGACCCCTCAGGGCCGCCATTCGCGCGTCTAAATTGTCGCAAAGGCCCGGTCAAACACCGGACCGGAAGCGCGGCAGGTCAGCCCGAGACGGGCACCAGGTTGACCGCCGAGTGCTTGCCTCGTCGGTCGACCTCGAGATCGAACTCATAACGCTCGCCTTCGTTGAGACCCGAGAGGCCCGAACGCTCGACGGCGCTGATGTGGACGAACGCGTCCGGCTGGCCATCGTCGCGGACGAGGAAGCCGAAGCCCTTCATAGAATTGAAGAACTTGACTGTGCCGGTCGCCTTCTCGCCGGTCAGCTCGCGCCGCGGCGCGCCTGCGCCGCCGGGGCCGCCGCGATCGGCGGACGAACTGCGGCTCTGCACCGGGACAACGTCGCCGACGATCTGGAGATCCTGCGCGGAGATCTTGCCGCCGCGGTCGACCAGGTTGAATTCGAGCTCCTGCCCTTCGCCCAGCCCTTCGAGGCCGGCGCGCTCGACCGCGCTGATGTGGACGAACACGTCTTCACCGCCCGATTCCTGGCTGATGAAGCCGAAGCCCTTCTGGCCGTTGAAGAACTTGACCGTTCCCTTGCCGGTCCCGACGACTTGTGCGGGCATGCGGTTGAACCCGCCGCCGCCACCACCGCCGCCACGCGGACCGCCGCCGAAACCGCCGCGGTCACCGCCGCCGAAGCCGCCACCGCCGCCGCCATAGCCGCCGCGGCTGCCGCCACCGAAGCCCCCGCGGTCGCCACCGCCGAACCTGTCGCCCCCCCCGAAGCCGCCAGAGCCGCCGCCCTGGAACGGATCGAAGCTGTCCTCGCCAAATCCGTCCCGCTTGTCACGGCCGCGGCGACGTCCCTTGTCATAACCCATAAGTCGAAACTTGCCTTCGTCTCCCCGTCCGAAGCAATGATCCCCGCAGACACGGACGGAAGCGCCGCGGGCGGCGGACAGGGCCAAAAGGCCCGGCTGCCCGCCAGTCAAACCGTACGCATAGCGGAGAATCGGCCACCGCGCGAACGATTTAACACCGCGTGCAGCGATGACGCACGATTGTGACATTTTCGCATGGCGCGCAGGGCGCTTGCGAAGCGGCGCAGCGCCGGGCATTGCCGCACCATCATGGACATGCTCACGCTGCTCGCCGATCCCGCCGCCTGGCTTGCGCTGCTGACGCTGGTGGTGCTCGAGGTGGTGCTGGGGATCGACAACCTCGTGTTCATCGCGATCCTCTCCAACCGCCTCCCGCCGGAAATCCAGTCGCGCGCGCGGCGGATCGGGCTGATGCTCGCGCTGGTCATGCGCATCGGGCTGCTCATGCTGATCGGCTGGCTGGTGACGCTGCAGGCGACCCTGCTCGACCTCGGCTTCGCCGGGGCCCCCGGCGCGCATGGCGAGCCGACGTTCGAGACGGCGTTCTCGGGCCGCGACCTGATCCTGCTCGCGGGCGGGCTGTTCCTGCTGTGGAAGGCGACCAAGGAGATCCACCACACGATGCAGCCCGAGGACGAATCGGGAGAGCTGCTCGACAAGACTCCCGGCAAGGCGCTCGGCGAGCTGACCTTCGGCAGCGCGATCGCCCAGATCATCGCGCTCGACCTGGTGTTCTCGATCGATTCGATCCTCACCGCGGTCGGCATGACCGACCATGTGCCGATCATGGTGACGGCGGTGATCCTCACCGTCATGCTGATGCTGGTCGCCGCCGATCCGCTGGCGAAGTTCATCGAGAACAACCCGACGCTGGTG
>JBQCFR010000429.1:0-11736 GCA_051958885.1 Tsuneonella sp. | reverse complement strand
CAGCTCGGGGTCGAGGTGGTCAACACCGCGGGCAGCGTCGCCGCCGCGCTCGCCTCGATCGACAAGGACCCGCCGGCGATGGCGATCCTCGACTACAATCTGGGCAGCGAATCGAGCGATCCGGTGGCCGACAAGCTGCGCGAACTCGGCATCCCGTTCTATCTCGCCACCGGCTACGGCGAGATGGCCGACCGGCTGGAGGAGCACGGCGCGCTCGGCTTGCTCAAGAAGCCCTACGGCAAGGCGGAGATCGCCGAGGCGCTCGGCGGCATCGGCTAGACCGGCTGCGCGATCAACGCCCGCCCGCGCTCGGGCATCGTCACCTCGCCAATCTTGCGCGCCAGCCCGCATGCGCCGGGCGCGAGCGATTCGCCGCCAAGCTCGACCGGCGCATCCACCGGGATGACGAGCAGCGGCTTGCCGGCGAAGCTCTCGCGCGTGGCGGCCGAGGGCGGGCCGTCGAGGCGGTCCAGGCGGAAGTGTGGACCGTCGACCAGCCGCACTTCGCCGCGCTCGGGCACGTGGCGCGCCCACCGCTCGGCATAGGGCTCGCCTTGCGCCACAGCGACGCCCGCGTCGAGGTGCAGCTCGCGCGGCCGGCCGTAGTCGTAGAGGCGGTAGGTGATGTCGCTGTTCTGCTGGATTTCGATCAGGCTGATCCCGGCCCCGATCGCGTGGACCGTGCCGGCGGGCAGGTAGAAGAAGTCGCCGGGGTTCACCTCGTGCCAGGTCATCAGCGCCTCGATTGACCCATCGAGCGCGGCGGCGCGCATCGCGCCCGGAGTGATGGGCTTGTCGAACCCGATCCCGAGCGCGGCCCCCGGCTCGGCGTCGAGGATCAGCCAGCATTCCTCCTTGCCGCGCGATCCGGCGGGCGCCTCGGCGTCGGAGGGATGGACCTGGACCGAAAGCTTCTCGCTGGTGAACAGGTATTTGACGAGCAGATCGTCGAGCGCGGACGGCGGCTCGAACCAGATCTCGCCGATGCGCTTGCCCGCCGGGGCGGTGAACGGCGCGGGGAGCGTGTCGCGGCCCCACGGCTTCTCGACCGTGCGGGTGGGGAGCGCGTGGCTCATTGCTGCGCCGCGCCGGTGAGCTTGCCGACGAGCTGCGCGCCGGCGGCGCTGGTGACCAGCACTTCGTCGCCGTCGACGACCACGATCACGTCCTCCAGCCCGATTACGGACACGCGGGCGCCATCGGTTTCGACCAGCACGTTGCGGCAGTCGATGAGGTCCACCTGGCCGTGCAGCCGATTGCCGTTCGCGTCCGCTGCGCGGGCGTCGCGCAAGGCTTCCCAGTTGCCGATGTCCGACCAGCCCATGTCCGCGGGCACCACTGCGGCGCGGGAGGTGTTCTCCATCACCGCGTAGTCGACCGATTCGCCCTGGATTGCGGCGAACGGTTCGGGCGCGGGGTGGAACTCCTGGCCCTCGTAGTGTCCGCCGGCGACCGCCTTGCGGACCGCCTCTGCCATGGCGGGCCGATGCCGCTCGAGTTCCGCCAGGAACGCCCCCGCGCGGAAGGCGAAGATGCCGCCGTTCCAGTCGTAGCCGCCGTCCGCCAGGAAGCGTTCGGCATTGGTGCGGTCGGGTTTCTCGACGAAGCGGTCGATGCGGTAGCCGCCGTCCATTGCTTCGCCGCGGCGGATGTAGCCGTAGCCGGTTTCCGGTCGATCGGGAGTGATGCCGAAGGAGACCATCCAGTCCTCGGCCGCGAGCCGCGCGGCCGCGCGCGCGGTCGCGGTGAAGGTCGCGGTGTCGGCGATGTGGTGATCGCTCGGGCACACCAGCAGCAGCGCATCCTCGGGCAGGAGCGCGGCAGCAAGCGCGATCGCAGGGGCGGTGTTCTTCGCCGCCGGTTCGACGATGACCGTGACCGGCTGGCTGGTCTGCCCCGCGATGTGCGGCACGTGGGCTGGCCCCGCCACCACGATCGGATCGGCAAACAGGTCGCCGTCGGCGCAGCGGCCCAGCGTCGCCTCGAACAGGGTTTGATCGCCGACCAGCGGCAGGAACGGCTTGGGCTTCTCCTTGCGGCTGCGCGGCCATAGCCGCGTGCCGCTGCCGCCGCACAGGATCACCGGGTGGATAGTCAGATCGCTCATCGCCGAACACCCAACGCGCGGATCACCGCATGAGTTGCAATAGATCGTCGATTTTCACCGTCGCGAAGCCGACCGAGCTATCCGAAATGCCGTAGGGCACGAGCAGCCGCTCGCCCACTTCCAGTACGCCGCAGGTATAGACCACGTTGGGCACGTAGCCGGACCGGTCGGCATCTTCGGCGGTGAGGACCGGCTCCTTCGTGCGCCCGACCACTTTCGAGGGATCGTCAAGGTCGAGCAGCGCGCAGCCGAGCGCGTACTTGCGCATCGCCCCAACACCGTGCGTGAACAGCAGCCAGCCGTGCTCGGTGCGGATCGGGCTGCCGCAGTTGCCGATCTGGATGAACTCCCACGGATACTCCGGCTCCATCAGCAGGACGCCGTCGCTGTTCCACCGGTCGATGCGGTCGCTCTTGAGCAGGAACAGGTTCTTGCCGTCCTGCCGCCCGACCATCGCGTACTTGCCCCCGACCTTCTGCGGGAACAGCGCCATGCCCTTGTTGCGCCCGGCGCGGCCCTCGATCGGTTCGAGCAGGAAGCGCCGGAAATCGGTGGTGCGCAGCAGCTCGCTACGGATCGTCTTGCCCGAGTACGCGGTGTACGTGCCGATCCATTCGTAATCGCGGTCGCCGTGGTCGAACCGCACCAGCCGCAAGTCCTCGAGCCCGTTGCGCTGCTGTTCCGTGATGGGGAAGATCACCGTGTTCGACAGGCTGCTGTCGCGATGCCGGTGCACGGTGACGGAGGTGTCGGCATCCGACAGGCTCGCGTCGTCGAGCTCGACGGAAGTGGCGAAGGCGCTCTGCGGCCATAGTTCGAAGCGGCCGTCGGCATAGGCGATGCCTTCGCGGAACAGGATCGAGCTGATGTGCCCTTCGCCCACTGCCCGCAGGCTCATCACGAAGCGCAACGCGCCGCCGTTGCAGCCCGACTGGTCCGGGTGCGGCACGATCGACGGGTTCATCAGCGCCGCGGCCGAATAGGTGTACTCGTGGCAGAAATAGGCGCCGATCAGCTTCTTGCGCGTGGCGCTGAAGTGGCGATCCGCCAGGCCGAGCGTGTGTTCGACTTCCTTCCACCGCTCGCGGAACATGCCTTCCGTCTGCCAGTGCCGTTCGCCGAAGTCGGCGCGGATGCGCTCGTACTCGCTGCGGCCCTGCTTTTCGCTGAGCCCGGCGATGTCCTCCACCAGCTTGAGGGCCCGGTTGCTGCGTGCGTGCTTGGCCTGCCAGCCGAGGTGAAACGGCCGCAGGACGACCCGCGATGGATCGGCGTGGAGCCGGGTATCAAGAATATGCAAGGGGCCGGCGGGCGTCCCGTGATTGCTGCTCAACCCAAATCCCCGCCGAATCGTGCTCCCCGGTGCGCGCGAGCGCTAGCATGGAATAGTGGGCGAGTTGAAATGCGAGAATCGATTCTGCCCCGGTATTGCGGTTCAACCCGCGCGGGTTGATGCCGTCCCGGCAGCGGCCGGTGGCGAGGTCCGCCAGCACGACGCCGCGATCGTTGCCGCCGAAGAACCAGCCCCAGGCGGCCGAAGCGTGGTCGAGCCACTGTTGGTCGCGCGTTTCGCGGTGTGCGGCCACGCACGCCTCGATCGCGGCCTGCGCCTCAAGCGGCTGCTGGTCGAACGGCAGCGCGGCGTAGGCGTGGCCGAAGCTTTCCGAGCCGATCGGGCGGAAGTGCCCGCTCGCCGCGGTCTGGATTCCGGCGATCCAGTCGAGCGTCTCCAGCCCCGTGGCGAGATAATCCTCGCGCCCGAGTATCGCGCCCGCCTCGATCAGCGCCTGCGGCAGCCGCGGATTGTCGTAGCCGAGCACCGCCTCGAACCACGCCCAGTCGGGGCGGCGGCTGCCGCCGAGCAGCTTTTCGAGCAGGTCGGCGCCGTTCTCGATCAACGCGCGGGACTTCACATGCCGCGGGTCGGCGCGGAGCATCGCGCAGGCGCCGAGCATCGCAAACGCGATCGTCCGCGGGGACTGCATGCGCGAGATGGGCTCCAGAACGATTTCGTAGAGCTCGGCCGCCCATTCGCGGATTTCGGGAAGCGGCGACTGCTCGGCCGTGCGGCCCAGCGCCCACAGCGCGCGGCCGTTCGAATCCTCCGAGCCGACATCCTCGCACCACGATCGGTCGAAGCGCATGAAATTGCGGAACGCGCCAACATCGGGGTTCCACGCGTCGTGCACGAAGGCGGCGTAAGTCATGCTGCGCGTCAACCGCTCGTCCGCGCTGATCCCTTCGGCAAGGTTCATCAGCATCAGCGCACGCGCGTTGTCGTCGAGGCAGTAGCCGTGCCGCCGGTCGGGAATGACACCCTTGGAGTGCTGCAGCATGCCGGTCGCGTCGCTCATCGCGAACACCGCGGTGAGGCTTGGCGAGGCGAGATGCTGCGGAACCCGCGCGGGTCCCGCGACGGCCTTTTCGACCAGCGCGGCGGCGGCGGCGGCGAAGCGCGGCCAGATCGTCTCGCGCCCCTTGGCGTAGGCGCGCCGCTGCATCGCGTGCAGCTCGCGCGGGTGGTCGAGCAGCGAATTGACCGTGTCGCTGATCGCCTGGGGGCAGGCCGGCTCGATGATCGCGCCGACACCGTCGGCGAGCAGTTCGCGCGCGTGGACGTACGGGGTGGAGACCACCGCCTTGCCAAGCGCCACCGCGTAGCTGAGCGTGCCAGAGGTCGACTGCTGGAGATTGCAGTAGGGCGTCAGGTAAATGTCGCAGGCTTCGAGCTGGTCGAGCAGTTCGGCCGTTTCGAGAAAGCGGTCCTCCCACGCGATCGCGTCGCTGACGCCAAGCCGCTCGGCGCATTGCTTGAGGCTATCGCGGTAGCTTTCGCCGTCTTGGGCGAGCAGGTTGGGATGCGTCGCGCCGACGACGCGGTAGAGCACTTCGGGGTGTCGCTCGCGGATGGCGGGCAGCGCCTCGATCACGTGCTGGATGCCCTTGCCGGGGCCGAGCAGGCCGAAGGTCATCAGCACCGTGCGCCCGGCGAGACCGAGCTGGTCCTTGAACGCCTCGTTGCGCCCGAACGGCCGGTCGGGCGCCCCATGCTCGATGACTTCGGTCAGTTCGCGCGGTGCGTGATAAGTGTGCTCGAGAATATCCTTCGAATGGTGCGACATGACCATCGTGCGCGAGGCGCGCGCGACCAGCCGCTCGAGGATCCGGCGCTGGTTGGGCGAAGGCTCGGTCAGCACCGTGTGGCAGGTGAGGATCAGCGGCGCGGCCAGCCGGTCGACGAAGTCGCACACCATCTCGCCGTCGTCGCCACCGAAGATGCCGTATTCGTGCTGGAGCCACACCGCGTCGACGCTGGCGGCGTTGATCGCCTCGGCGGCGGCGCGGTAGGCGGCGGGATCGCGCCGCTCGATCGTGCCGGCGACGCCGTCGTAGATTAGCGGATCGCCCGCGTCGTCGAGCGCCCAGACATCCACCTGGATCTCCGGCCGGTAGCGGCCGAGCTGTTCGAACAGGTCGGTCGTGAAGGTGGCGATGCCACACTTGCGCGGGGCGAAGTTGCCGATCAGCGCGATACGCCGCTTAGGCGCCGGACGCGGCAGGGTGACGACGGGGGAATGGTCGAGAAAATCATCGAAGACGTGCGTTGGGAAGCTGTCGGTACGGCGAGCGTCCATAGGAGCGGCGGCCCTTCACAATCATGGTTACGGGAATACTTACCTGCAACGCCGGCCAAGGCGGGCGGTTCCGTTGCGCCGCACAACCGCGGGCCGGTTCGGGCAAGTTCCGGCGCATTTTTGGAGCGACTCAACGCGTTGCTAACTAACGACAATAGAATCGCTGGGAGCAACCTGTGCTGCACATGCTAACATCGGTCAGAACCAGCGCTGCCGCCAATAGAACGGCGCGGGGACAGGATTGCCGCTCGCGTCGGTCGCCGGGCGAAAGCGCAGCCGCCGGGTCACCAGCTCGCAGGTGATGGCGTCGGCCTCGGGATCGGGGCTCGGCCTGAAGACGCTGCAGTTCGACGCACGCCCGTCCGTCCCCACGGTCACCCGCACGACGACTTCGGTTCCGCGGCGGGCAGCGCGTCCCCCGGGCGGGGTGGGGTAATCGCCGGCGTCGTCGATCGAGCCCGAGAGGAGCACCGGCTTCGTCGCCAGCCCGCCGCCCTGGCCGCTCCCGCCCGCGCCGCTGCCGGTGCCGCTCCCCGACCCGCCAGCGCCCGTCCCCGCCCCGGTATCCTTCGCGCCCGAGCTGTTCGTGCTGCCGGTCGAGCTGGCGCGCGGGGCGGGCAGGGGGCGCTCGATCGGCACCTTGGGCTTGGGCGCGACCACCGCCTTCGGCACGGCCTTGCGGCCGACCTCGCCGCTGGCGCCGGTGTCCGGCTTGGGCGTGGGCGTGGGCTTGTATTCCTTCGTTGTCACCGTGACCGTGACCGCGGACAGCACGGTGTTCTCGACCGAGGCGGTGAACTGCGGCGCGAACGCCTTGGCGAGCCCGTAGATCGCCAGCAGGTGCAGCAGCACGATGACCGCCAGCATGCCCGGCCGGGGCCTCCGCGGCTGACCGGCAAAGGTGCCCTCGCTCGCCATGACGGACCTCAACGGCCGCGGGCGCGCCGGCGTTCCGCGCGCATAAACGAACGGCGGCGCTCCCGCGAAGGAGCGCCGCCGCGCATTGTCAGCTCAGCGCGGGCTTAGAAGTCGTAGCTGATGCCGACCTTGATCCGCCACACCGATGCCGGGGTGTAGAGCTGGTTGTCACCCTGGTACGCGGTGCGGATGGCATCGACGCTGCCGGGGCCGCTGAAGATGTAGCGGCCCTGGCTGTCGATGCCGCTCAGGCTCGCGATCGGCTGGCGACCGGTGTAATCGCGCTGACGCAGCGTGTTCCAGTCCTTGTCGAGCAGGTTCAGGAAGTTGTCGACCGTGGCGTAGAGCTTGATCGTGTCGTGGAGACCGAACAGGCGGCCCGGTCCCGGAATGTCCTGCGACAGGCTGAGATCGACGTCGAAGTACCAGTCGTTGCTGCAGCTGTTCCGCTCGATCGTGCGGCCCATATAGTCCTTCGCGCAGCCCACCGAGCTGGCGAAGTCCGCCACCGCTTGCGCCGCGCCGGCGGTCGACATCGGCGAGACGTTCGGATCGTTCGCGCCGGTGGGGATGTAGAGCAGCGCGTTGTCGACGCCGGAGACGGAGTCGCCGAAGACGCTGCCGCCCCGGAAGGTCAGGCTGTAGTGACGGCCCGAACGCGCCGAGAACGAGGTACTGAAGCGCGTCTTCATGTTGTTGAAGAACTCTTCGGCGAGGGACAGGCGCGCGGTGATCGTGTGCGTGTTGCCGTAGATCGCGTTCGACGCTTCGGGGAATTGGCGGTCGGAGGTGGGATTGTAATCGTAGTTCGAGGTCGCCTGCGAGCTCGTCATCGTATTGCGGTCATGCGCCACGGTGTAGGCATAGCCGACCAGGAAGTCGATGTTGCCGCCCGAGGTGAACACGCCGTGATTGACGCTCTTCGACAGGATCGCCGAGGCGGTCCAGCTGTCGAAGCCGTTCGAGTTGGTCAGCATGATCTCGTCGTCGACGCCGGTGGCGAAGCACGCGGCGTTGACGTTGGTGAAGATCGGACCGGGGTTGTTGCCCTGGAACACCGCGGTGCAGCCCGGCGCCGTCGCCGAGATCGCGCGGTAGATCGGGCGGCCGTCGCTCGTGTACCCGTTCAGGCCCTGCGACGGATCGACCACCTGGCTGAGATCCGTCACGATGAACGGGTTCATGAAGTGGCTGTAGATGAAGTCGCCCTTGAACTGCCAGCCGCTGAACAGGCCGCTGCTGGCGAAGTCGAGACCGCTTTCGATTCCGAAGTTGGCGCGCAGCACCTGCGGCGTCTTGATGTTCGGGTCGATGGACTGGACGTCGCCCAGGCCGCGCGCGGCATCGGCCTGGCCTTGCGCGGCGACGCACGCCGGAACGCCGGTGAACTGGCCGTTGACGACGACATCGACCGGCTTGGCGAGCGAGCTGCACGCAGCCGAGCGCAGCGAACCCTGCGAGTAGCCGAAGCCATTGTTCTGGAATGCGTTGCTGAACCACACCAGCGGATCGCCGCCGGAGAACAGGCCGGCGCCGAGGCGAAGCTTGGTCCGGCTCAGCGGCCCGATGTCGCCGGCGTCGTAAGTGAACGCGGCGCGCGGCATGATCGACACGGGCAGCGCACTGAACGCGACCGCGTTGGAACGGCCGTTGTAACGCGCGGCGAACGCCGGGTTGTAGTTCGGACGGTCGCCGTCGTACCAGTCGAGGCGAACGCCGAGCACAGCGCTCAGGCGATCGTTGATCGACCAGTCGTCCTGCGCAAAGACGCTGTAGGTGTACCGGTTGAACGATGCCCCGGCGTCGGTCACGTCGCCGGTGCCGGAGACGTTCTGCGTTGCACCCACGGCGTTGCCGGTGCTGAGGTCGCGGCCGAAGGTGGTGAACTTGCTGCCGTTGGCAAGAATGCCGTTCTCGAGATCGTTGAGGTTGGTGAACACCAGCGTGCCGGTCGCGTCGGGCACGAACAGGTTGAAGATGTTCACCTTGTTGTACGTCGCGCCCACCTTGAAGGTGTGCTGGCCGGCGTTGATGCGGCCGATGAACGTCGCATAATCGACCTTGGTGTGCAGGTCGTTGGCGGCGCGGAACTGGTCCGGCCCGGCCTGCAGGTTGCCGTAGATCGTCGACTTGGGATCGAGCGGATCGGGGTGCATGGTGCCGACGACGATCCGGGGAGTGGGATTGTCGGACAGCGCATCGCCGCCGCCGACGGGGTCCTGGATGTCCTTGATGTCGGAGTGCGCGTAGCGGATCTCGGTCGAGAACTTGTCGCTCCAGTCCGAATAGAGGCGAACCGACCAGTAATCCGACTTGGTGCCGCTGGTGTAGAAGTTGTTGATGCCGGTGATCGTCGGCGACGTGTACGATTCGAAGATGCCGCCGCGCTTGGTGCTGGTCTCGTCGAGGTGCTGGTAGGTCCCCTCGAGTCGGTGCTTGTCGTTGATCTGCCAGTCGAGCCGGCCGAAGTAGCGGTCGTTCTTGTACGGCAGGTTGGTCGCGAGATCGCCGGTTTCGATGCCATACTCGCGCGACAGGATATCGCGGAAGCGGTTGAATTCGGCGACGGTCACGCCCGGCGAGGTGTTGGGCGAGTTCGAGCCAGCGGGACCGAAGTCGAACGCGGTGGCGGCTTGCTGGTGCTCGTAAGCGGCGAAGAAGAACAGGCGGTCGCGGATGATCGGGCCGCCGAGCGAGACGCCGTACTTCTTTTCGGGTTCGATCGGGGCGGTCTCGATGTCGGCCACGCGCTTGCCGCGCAGGTCGTTGTTCGAGTATTCGAAGAAGGCCGAGCCGTGGAAGTTGTTGCCGCCCGAACGCGTGATCACGTTGATCGCGCAGCCGGTGAACTGACCGTATTCGACATCGAACGGCGCGAACTCGACCGAGGTCTCGCGGATCGCCGCGTAGGGGATCGGGGTCGAGCTGCGCGAGGCGAAGCCGTTGCCGTTGAGACCGTAGAGGTCGCCCTGGCTAATCGCGTCGACGGTGAAGGCGTTCGAACGGTCGTTACCGCCGAGGCAGGAAACGCGGCTCTGGCCGGTGCTGGTGTCGACGTCGAGCGCGACGCGCGGATCGAGGCGGATGATGTCGCGAATGTCGCGGTCGAAGGTCGGCGCGGTCTGCAGGACGCGCTCGTTGAAGCCGGTGCCCGGACCGACCGCGATCTGCACGACGCCGGCGCGCGCGCCGGTGACGACGATGACGTTCTGGTCGGCGGTCGTCGCCGGCGAGAGCTGGAAGGTGAACCCGGTGTTGCCCGAGACCGAGGTGTAGACGCCCTCGACGGTCTGCCCCTCGAACCCCGCCGCGGTCGCGGTCACCGTGTAGGGACCGCCGGTCACCAACGTGTCGGCGCGGAAGCCGCCGTCGGAGCCGGTGGTCAGCGTGCGCGCTGCGCCGGTGCGGGTGTCGGTCACGACGACGGTCGCGCCGGCGAGCGGCGTGCCATCGGTGGACTCGACGCGGCCCTCGACACCCGAGGTGATCTGCTGGGCGGCGACGGGGGCCGGCATGAACACAGCGGCGGAGAGGCTGACTGCGCTCGCAGCCAGCAGGTATTTGATTTTCATCGGACAGCGATCCCTTAGCTATCGTCTTGGAGGAGGCGGCGCCCCGTTAGGAACTTCCCGTGACCGCCAAAAGTATCTTTTGTTACCGAGGCAAGACATTGGCGCGGAGAGTTGTCCACACGCCGCGGGGAGCGGGAAAAGTCTTGTAAAATCAACACCTCGAACTGTTGCTGCAATGCAACAGCGTTTCCGAAAGCGTCAACTCAGGCCAGATTGAGCTCGCGCAGCCGCTGCTGGAGGAACGCGTGGCTCGAACTCGGCTCGGGAAGCGACTCGCTTGATTCGGCATCGATGCAGCTTTCGAGCGTCTCGATCGTGAAGTCGGGGCGGAAGTGGAGGAAGAACGGCATCGAGTAGCGGCTGCGGTAAGCCGCCGGCCCGCGCGGATTGACCACGCGGTGCGTCGTCGAGCGCAGCTTGCCGTTCGTCAGCCGCTCGAGCATGTCGCCGATGTTTACCACCAGCGCACCGTCAGGCACGTCGATCGCCTTCCACTCGCCGCTCGCGGTGAGCAGTTCGAGCCCGGCTTCCTCCGCCCCCAGCAGCAGGGTGATAGTGTTGATGTCGCCGTGCGCGGCGGCGCGGATCGCGCCCTCGGCATCGGCGCCGCTCAGCGGCGGGTAGTGCAGCAGCCGCATGACCGAATTGCCATCCTCGACCGTCGCGCCGAACCACTCGCGCGGCAGGCCGAGGTGCAGCGCGATCGCCTCGAGCACCCGCGCGCCGGCCGCTTCGAACGCGGCGTAAAGTTCTTCGAAAGTCTCGCGGAAGCCCTCGAGCTCGTGCGGCCAGACGTTCGGGGCCATGTACTGGGCGAGCGGATGGCCTTCGGGCAACCTGCGGCCGACGTGCCAGAATTCCTTGAGGTCGTGGACCTTGGCGTCCTTCGCGCGCTCGGTGCCGAACGGCGTGTACCCGCGCGCGCCGCCGCCGCCGGGCACGTGGTAGGCGCGCTTGGCATCCTCCGGCAGTGCGAAGAAGAGCTTCGAGAGCTCCTCGGCGCGCGCGATCAGGTCCGCGGGAATGCCGTGGTCGCGGATCACCGCGAACCCGTAGTCCTCGAAGCTCCTGCCGAGCTCTTCGGCGACTTCGGTGAGCGGGCGGGCGATCGATACGGTGGCGATATCGGACATGATGCGACTCAGTAGGGAAGGAACAGGCCGGCGAGCGCGGCGCTCATCAGGTTGGACAGGCTGCCCGCGGCGAGCGCGCGCAGGCCGAGGCGGGCGATCACCGGCCGCTGATTGGGGGCGAGACCACCCGTCACCGCCATCTGGATCGCGATCGAGGAGAAGTTGGCGAACCCGCACAGCGCGAACGTCACGATCGCGCGGCTGCGGTCTGCGAGCACGTCCGACCCCATTTGCCCCAGGTCTATGAAGGCGACGAATTCGTTGAGCACGACCTTGGTGCCGAACAGGCCGCCTGCCGCCGGGGCCTGGTCCCACGGCACGCCGATGAGGAACATGACCGGCGCGAACACCGCGCCGAGCGCCGCCTGGAA
>JBQCFR010000428.1:0-5456 GCA_051958885.1 Tsuneonella sp. | reverse complement strand
CGGCCGGCGAACGGCCGGTCGCCGCGCTCGCGCTCCTTCGAGCGATAGTACCTGTTGCCCATGTAGTCGGTGCCGACCTGCTCGCCGTGCCGCGCGCTCCAGACCATCGTGCCGATGGTGGCGCCGTTCCACCAGGTGAAGATTTTCGACAGGAAACCCATGGCGCGGGCGGTTAGCCGATTCGCCGCGCGAGGGGAAGCGCCGCGGCGGTCACCAGGTGACCGTGTCGCCCGCCGCGATGCCGAGCTGCGCCGCGCGCCCGCCGTTGATCTCCAGCACGCCCTTGGCAAGGCCCTCGGAGCTCACCGGCGCGAGCGAGTACGGGGTGGTGTTCGCGGCGATGTTGTTGATCTTGCCGTCGACCCCGATGAAGATGATGTCGAGCGGCAGCGGCGTGTTCTTCATCCAGAAGCTGGCGTAGTCGGGCGGGTTGCGCGGGAAGATCATCCCTTCGTCGGGCCCAAGCTGGGTGCGGAACATCAGGCCCTTGGCCTGCTCTTCCTCCGAACTCGCCACTTCGACCCGGAAGGTATGCCGGCCGTTGTGGCTCGCGACGGTCAGCGGAATCACCTGCAGCCCGGAGATGGGATGGACGGCCGGCGAGGCTGCGGGCGTGGGCCCGGAGACCGGCTGCGCCGAGCAGGCCGCGAGCGCGGCGGCGAGGACTGCGGTGAAGACAATGCGCATTGGGCTTAGGGCTCCTCGGCTTCCGCTGCCCATTTCTCGGCGGCGGACTGGGTGGTGGCATCCACTACCGCGCGGGCGGCGTCGAATCCATGGCCCGCACGCAGCATAGCGGCGATCTGCTTCTGCCGCCGCTCCGGATCCGGTGCTTCGGCGCCGAACGGCCCGAACCGACGCTTGCGGGCCAGCGCGAGCGCAGCGGCCCGCTCGGCTGCCTCGCCGGGCCGCACCTCCTCGCGCACCGCTTCGTCGATCCCCGCGGCGTGCAGCGCTTGCGACACCCGGCGCGGGCCGTAGCCGCGGCGCAGCAGCCCGCCGATGCGAGCACGGGCGTATGCCTCGTCGTCGATATAGCCGATCTCGGCGAACCGCGCGGCGATCGCGGCGGGCTGCGGCTCGCCCTCTCCGTCCCACCCGCGCTCGCGCAGCTTGCGCTTCAGATAGGCCTCGAGCTTGGCCCCGCTGGTGGCGAACCGCGCGACGTAGCTTAGCGCCAGCTCCTCGAGCCTGGCAGCGTCGAGCGGCCTGGGCTGCTTGGGGGCGCGGGCGCGGGGAGTGGACTTTCCGGTCCTCATTCGGCCATAATCGTGCCATAGTCTGTAACGATTGGGAAACTAAGAGATGGTGCGCGATAGGTGGCGCACCGCCGCAGACTGCATCAGGAAGCGCCGCAGAAGAGGCGCGCAGATACGGGTTTCGCCTCCACGCATGACCGATTCGATCCTCAAGCCGACGCCGAACGACTGCCCCTTGCCGCGGCGGCGGTCGGATTTCGCCACCTTCACCGAAGCGGTCGACTACGCTGCCCGCAGCGCGAAGGGCCTCAATTTCCATGACATGCGCGGCGAGCTCGAGCGGGTCTACCCGTTCGCCGAGATGCGCGACGACGCGCTGGCGATGGCGCGGCGGATGGTCGCCAGCGGGATCGCCAAGGGCGACCGCGTGGCGCTGATAGCCGAGACCGGTCCCGAGTTCGCGGCGCTGTTCTGCGGCGCGGTCTATTGCGGGGCGTGGCCGGTGCCGCTGCCGCTGCCGACCACCTTCGGCGGCAAGGAGGGCTACATCGATCAGCTGGCGGTCCAGCTAGCGAGCTCGGACCCGACGATCCTGATCTACCCGGCCGAGATCGGCGAGATGGCCGCCGCTGCGGCCGAGCGGCAGGGCTGCAAGGGTCAGGACTGGGAAAGCTTCGCCGAGCTGCCCGACCCTGAGTGCGAGCTGCCGGCGCCCGACCCCGACGATATCTGCTATCTCCAGTACTCGTCGGGCTCGACCCGTTTTCCCACCGGGGTTGCGGTCACTCACCGCGCATTGCTGCACAACCTCTATGGCCACGCCACCGCGATGGAGATCGGCGGCAACGACCGGGTGGTCAGCTGGCTCCCGTGGTATCACGACATGGGCCTAGTGGGGTGTTTCCTGTCGCTGATATCGAACCAGGTCAGCTGCGATTACCTCAAAACCGAGCATTTTGCGCGGCGTCCGCTGGCGTGGCTCGACCTCATCAGCCGGAACGAGGGGACGACGCTCTCCTACTCGCCGACGTTCGGCTACGACATCTGCGCGCGGCGCATCTCGAGCCAGAGCCAGGTCGCCGAACGCTTCGACCTGTCGCGCTGGCGCACCGCGGGCAACGGGGCCGACATGATCCGGCCCGACGTGATGCAGAACTTCGTCAATGCCTTCGCCGACGCCGGGTTCAAGGCCAAGGCCTTCACCCCCAGCTATGGCCTCGCCGAAGCGACGCTAGCGGTCACCGTAATGCCGCCGGGCGAAGGCATCCGGGTCGAGCTGGTCGAGGAAGAGCGCCTGTCGGGCACCCCGCGCGATCTCAGCCGCCCCGCGCGGTACCGGGCGATCGTCAACTGCGGCAAGCCGCTGCCCGACATGGATGTCGAGATCCGCGGCGAGCGCGGCGAGGTCAAGGGGGATCACCAGGTTGGCAAGGTGTGGTGCCGCGGGCCGAGCGTGATGCACTCCTATTTCCGCAACCAGGAAGCGACCGATGACTGCCTCGTGGGCGGATGGCTGGACACCGGCGACATGGGCTACATGCACCGCGGCTACCTGTTCATCGTCGGCCGGGCGAAGGACATGATCATCATCAACGGCAAGAACCACTGGCCGCAAGACATCGAGTGGGCGGTCGAGCAGCTCCCCGGCTTCAACCACGGCGACATCGCGGCGTTCTCGGTCGAATCCGAAGGCGGCGAGGAAGTGCCCGCGGTGCTGGTGCACTGCCGGGTGTCCGACCCCGAGGAGCGCATCCGCCTGCACGACCAGATCCGCGACAAGGTCCGCTCGATCACCGGCATGAACTGCGTGGTCGAGCTCGTCCCGCCGCGCACCTTGCCGCGCACGAGCTCGGGCAAATTGCGCCGGGCCAAGGCCAAGCGGCTCTACCTCTCGGGCGAGATCGAGCCGATCAAGCTGCTCGAAGCGGCCTAAGGCCAGCGGCCTCGTCAGGCGAGCTGTCACACCGATCGGGGGTCTTTTCTGAAAACCGCCAACACGCGGAAACCTTCACGTTATCAGGAACTTCTTTGCGGCAATGGGTGTCGCGCTTGTCACCTTTCGGCTCCGCCGCCAGGGACGCGCGCACCCGCCACATCCTGGCGGTGCGGGAGAGGGGGCAGACGATGGGAAAGAGCCGGGCGAAAGCGATAGCAAACGCGAGGGATGTAGGAAAATCGGTTGGCGGCGCGCCCGCTCGCGTCGCCAAATCGTGTGCAGCCGCGCCTGCGCCTGCTAGACAGGCTTGAAACGCGCGCCGACTGTCTTATCATTCTAACACAGCGCATCGAAAGAGAGCCATGGCAGAGACGCAGACCAAGACCGCGACCGAGCTCGAACTGACGCCGCCCGACCCGGTGCCGACGGTGACCGCCGCGCAGGCCGCCGGGCTGGTGCCGGTGTCGGACGAGAAGAAGTCCAAGCTCGAAGAGAAGGTCGACAGCTTCGTCGCCGACCTCGTCTCGGTCGACGCCAACTCGCCCGAATTCGGCCGCAAGGTCGACCAGATCACCAACATGGGCCGCAAGGAAATCATGGCCGCGGCGGGGCACTCGAACCGCTTCCTCGACCGCCCGGTGCGGGCGATGGACAAGGACGAGGGCGTGGGCGCCAATCTCGCCGAGCTGCGCCGCGTGGTCGAGGACCTCGACCCCGGCAAGCGCGGCAAGCTTTCCGGCACGCGCAAGATCCTCGGGATCATCCCGTTCGGCAACAAGCTGACCAACTACTTCCGCAGCTATCAAAGCGCGCAAGGGCACATTCAGTCGATCCTCGGCCACCTCGCCAGCGGCAAGGACGAGCTGCTGATGGATAACGCCGCGATCGACGTCGAGCGCGCCAAGCTGTGGGAGGCGATGGGCAACCTCGAGCAGATGGTCCACATCTCCAAGACGCTCGACGAGAAGCTGGAAGACAAGGCGAACGAGCTCGACGCGACCGACCCGGCGAAGGCCAAGGCGATCCGCGAGACCGCGCTGTTCTACGTCCGCCAGCGCACGCAGGATCTGCTGACGCAAATGGCGGTGAGCGTGCAGGGCTACCTCGCGCTCGACCTGGTCAAGAAGAACAACGTCGAGCTGGTGAAGGGCGTCGACCGCGCGAGCACCACCACGGTCGGCGCGCTGCGCACGGCGGTGACGGTGGCCGAGGCGATGACCAACCAGCGGCTGGTGCTCGGGCAGATCACCGCATTGAACCAGACCACCGCGGGGATCATCGACAGCACCAGCACCATGCTGCGCGAGCAGACCGGCAAGATCCACGAGCAGGCGGCATCGAGCACGATTCCGCTCGAGACGCTCCAGCGCGCGTTCCAGAACATCTACGACACGATGGACGAGGTCGACCAGTTCAAGCTGCGCGCGCTCGATTCGATGAAGCAGACGGTCAACGCGCTGTCGAGCGAGGTCGAGAAGTCCAAGGGCTACATCGCGCGCGCCGAGGGGCAGGCGAAAGCCTCCACCCAGGTGACCGAGTCCAAGCTGCTGAGTGTCGAGGGCTGATGAGCGACTCGACCCGCGAATCGGAACGCATCATGGGCGAGGCGCGGCAGAGCCTTGCGGTCCAGCGCGCGGGCGGCCTGCACCGTGCGCCGCGTTCGATCGGGCGCGGCTCGGCCGCGCTCAAGAGCCGGCACCTGGCCGCCAAGCTGCGGCGCATCCTGATGGTCGTGGCGGGAATCGTGTTCGCCGCGATGGTCGGCGGCATCGTGCTCGACGGGATCGGCACGACCGGCGTGCTGGTGGTGCTGATGGCGGTGGTCGCCGCGGTGGTGCTGTTCTCGGCGTTTCCGAAGATGGAGGCGCCGCGCCGCGCCGATCTCAACAAGGGCGACGTCAAACAGATGGTCGGCCGCACCGAGCTGTGGCTCGAACGCCAGCGGCCCGCCTTGCCGCCGCCGGCGGCGAACCTCGTCGACCAGATCGGCGTGCAGCTCGATGCGCTCGGCCTGCAGCTCGAAGGGATCGACCAGAACCACCCGGCGGCGCGCGAGGTGCGCACGCTCGTGGGCGAAACGCTGCCGGGCATGGTCGACAGCTATCGCAAGATCCCCGATCACTTGCGCCGCGAGGAGCGCGCCGGCGCGACGCCCGATCAGCAGATCACCGAAAGCCTCGGCAAGATCAGCGCGGAAATCGATCACGTCACCCGCCAGCTTGCCAGCGGCGCGCTCGACGACCTCGCGGTGAAGACCCGTTACCTCGACTACAAGTACGGCGATGCAGACCCAGCCGAACAGGAGCCCTGAGACCCCCCAT
>JBQCFR010000427.1:0-13302 GCA_051958885.1 Tsuneonella sp. | reverse complement strand
CGTTTGCGGTTGCCTGCTCCGGCGTGGCGGCGCTGTCGTTCGGCATCGAAATACCGCCGCTCCTCACCGCCAGCGGGTTCTCCGGCGGGTTCGCGGCAACGGCGCTCGGACTGTCCGCGGCGGGCGGAATGCTGGGCAATCTCGCGGCCGGGTGGCTGCTCGACCACCACCCCGCGCGGCTCACCACGCTGGGCGTCGGCCTCGCTGTCAGCTGCGGCCTAGCAGCGTTTGCGCTGCTCGCTGCGCATCCGCTGGCGTGGCTCGCGGTCAGCGGCAGCCTACTGTTCGGCGTGGGCCTCGGCGCGAGCGAGATCCTTTGGATCACGCTCACCAAGCGCCAGTTCGGGACCGCGCTGTTCGCGCTCACCTATGGCGGCTGGAGCTTTTCGTACTCGCTTGGCTATGCGCTCGCGGGCACCACCGGTGGAACGGCGTACGAACTGCTGAGCCGCAACGGCTATCTCGCCTTCATTGGCGCGCTCTGCCTGCCGACACTCGTCTTCGCAACATGGCGGCCGGGCGCTCGCAACGACGAGCCTGCAGACGATGCGCTACTCGCCGCGCCCGGCTGATCTGCTGGCTGCGGAGGACGAGGGCGGCGCCAGCAGCGCAATCACCGAATCGATCAAGGCGTCCACCCGCTCGGGCGCGAAGCGCTGCGGTTCGAGCGGCAGCATAACCATCCAGCCGTCGCCGATCGCACCCACGTGATCAGCAAGGAGCTCGGCCGCGATGTCGCTCCGTATCTCTCCCGTCTCCTGCAGCGCGCGCAGCGTGCGCGCCGTCTGGGCACGGTATCGTTCGTAACGCTTCTCGTAAATCGCCGCGAGCGCAGGGTCGTGCCGGGCGCGTGCGAGGAGCTGGAAACCGGCGAGCCAGATGTCCGAATCCGCGTTGAGCGCCAGCCAACTGCGGAAGCGTTCCTTGATTCCGCTCACGCCCGCGCCGATGAACAACATCTCGTCGAATGCGTCGAACAGGTACTCGACCATCGCCGCGGTCAGATCGTCCTTGTTGTCGAAGTAGTAGGTGACCGCCCCGGTCGTGTAGCCGGCGGCCTTGGCGACCTTGCGCAACGAGGCGCCCGCATAGCCGAACTCCGCCATGACCTTGATCGCCGCGGCGAGCAGCTCGTTGCGCTTCGCGGTGCGGTCGCCGATCGGCCGGCCGCGCCTCACGTCGGTGTCGATCGCGTTGAGTTCGTTCATACCGCGTGTCCAACCTCCATGCGGCACAGCATTGGCCGAGCGCGGCGGTTAATACAACGGCCCGGGGGTCGGCCGCCGAAGCCCAGCGCCGCGCGCCTGCGACTATTGGTCATCAAAAAACGATAGCGTTCACTACCCGACGTGATATCTTCCAGCCAAACATAGCTTGGGAGGGCGATCACATGAGGCATACATCGGCAGTTCTGTTGGCGGGCGCCGCCTTCGTGGGGGCGACGCCCGCAGCGGCGCAAGTAGCGGCGGGCAGCGCGCCCGACGCACAGTCGACGCCGGAGACCCAGTCGAACGCTGCGCCCAACGCGCGCGAAGGGCAACTGCAGGAAATCATCGTCACCGCGCAGCGGCGCGAGCAGTCGCTGCAGGATGTCCCGATCAGCGTCACCGCCTTCAACGAAGCGAGCATCGACGCGCTCTCGGCCGAGAGCATCGGCGATCTCGACACGTTCACTCCGGGCCTGACGATCAACGACACCTCGATCACGCAGCCCTCGTTCACCATCCGCGGGGTGCAGACCGACGATTTCGGGATCGGCACCGATCCCTCCGTCGGCATCTTCGTCGACGGGATCTATTCGGGCCGCTCGGGCTCGTCGCTGATCTTTTTCAACGACGTCAACCGGGTCGAGGTACTCAAGGGCCCGCAGGGCACGCTGTTCGGCCGCAACACCTCGGGCGGCGCGATCTCGATCGTCACCAACAAGCCCGACGACGAGCGGTCGGCCTCGGGCACGCTCCAGATCGGCAACTACCGCAAGGTGCGCGGCGACCTCACGCTCAACCTGCCGCTGACCGACACGCTCTACCTGCGCCTCAACGGCGTCGCCAACTACCGCCGCGGCTACTTGCGCGATGCGCTCACCGGCGAGCGGCGCGAAGGGGAAGGCAACGAATCGAGCCGCGCGGCGCTGCGCTGGGCGCCAAGCGCCGACACCGATTTCGTGCTCGCGTGGGATCACGACGATACCCACAAGGACGGCCCCTTCGCGATCGGCATCAGCGACAACGCGCTCAGCACCGATCCGCGCGGACCGTTCACCAACGACGCGATCGACGACAAGGAAACCCGCATCCTCAACGGGCTGTCGCTGATCGGCACGCACCACACGGGGCCGCTGACGTTCACGAGCATCAGCTCGTTCAAGGCGTTCGAGACGCACAACCGCGAGGACGAGGACGGCACCGCCAACCCGCGGCTCTATCTCGATACCGAGAACATCGAGAAAAATCGCAGCTATTACCAGGAGCTGCGCGTCGGCTACGACAGCGAGCGGCTGAACGGCATTCTAGGCGCGAGCTACTTCCACGAGAACGGCCGCCAGACGAGCGCGGTCACGCTGCTGAGCGACTCGGTCGACAACCTGCTCGACGCGGTGGCCGGCTTTCCGATCTTCACGATCCTCAACACCTTCGGCGGACTGCCGGTGTTCGGCCAGCAGTTCCGCGAGGACATGAACAACCGCGCGAAGAACGATTCCTACGCGGTGTTCGGCGATGCGACCTATCACATCAGCGATCCGCTGAGCGTCACCGCCGGCATCCGCTACACGCACGACAAGAAGCAGTTCACCTGGGAGAACGGCGGGTTCGACGGCGGTGGGCTGGAGAGCATCACCGCGCCCGGTGCGTTCTACAACGCGATCCTGGGCGCCCCGGCCTTCCCCGACGCGGCGCAGATCAGCGCGGCGGACTTCTTCCGCGCCACCGTCGGCCCGAACGGCCTGATCTTCGACGAAGGCGCGCTCGAAGGCGTGCCGTTCACCCGGACGGAGACCTTCAACGACGTCAGCCCGCGCTTCGTGGTGCAGTACGACGTGCAGCCCGACGTTCACCTGTTCGCCTCGGCCTCGCGCGGGTACAAGGCCGGCGGCTTCAACTCGGTGCAGATCAACTCGTTCTTTGCGCCGGAAAACGTGTGGAACTTCGAAGGCGGCTTCAAGTCGGAGCTGTTCGACCGCCGGCTGCGGTTCAACGCGTCGGCCTATTTCTTCAAGTACAAGAACCGCCAGTCGATCAGCCTCGAGCAGACCGGCGGGCAGCTGCCGCAGTACATCACCCGCTCGGGGGATTCGAAGGCCTACGGCATCGATGCCGAGCTGCAGTACGTCGTCACGCCCGACCTCAACGTGGGGTTCGTCGCCGGATGGATCGATTCGACGTGGGTGACGCGGGTCGAGCAGGGCGTCGACATCTCGGGCGAGCCAACGGGCGAACCCAAGTTCCGCGGCATCGCCAGCGCGCACTACGATCACGACATGGGCGGCGCTGCAGGCTCGATCTTCCTCGATGCGACTTACAGCTACACCTCGCGCCAGCGCGAGAACGGGTCGACCCGCTTCACCGACGCCATGATCGCGCCCTATGTCGACTTCTCCAAGCTCGGCCGGCTGCGCAGCGCGCGCAACATCGTCAACGCCCGCATCGGCTGGCGCTCGCCGAATGACCGCGTGTCGATCGCGGCCTACGCGGAGAACCTGCTGAACCTGCGCTACTACCGCACGCTCAATACGATCACGGCGGACATCTTCAACACGCCGTACGTTCGCGCCGAGCATCCGGGCTTCTACGGGGTCGAACTGGGCTTCCGCTTCTGATGGGCTGGTCCAACTGGTCGGGCAGCGTCCGCACCGAGGCGCGGGTGCTGCGCCCGCGCACCGAGGGCGAGCTCGCGCGCATCATCCGTGAGGCAAACACCGTGCGGCCCACGGGCGCGGGGCACTCGTTCATGCCGCTCTGCGCCACGGGCGACGTCGTCGTTAGCCTGGCTGACCTCGAGGGCGAGCTCGTTGTCGCCGAGGACCGCAAGAGCGCGCGCATCCCGGCGGGCTGGAGCATCAAGCGGCTGACCGCTGCGCTGTGGCAGGAGGGGCTGGCGCTCGCCAACCAGGGCGATGTCGATCCGCAGTCGCTCGCCGGCGCGATGGCGACCGGCACGCACGGCACCGGGCGCGACCTGGGCAACCTGGCGACCTTCGCGCGCGGCTTCCGCCTGATCGGCGCCGACGGCGAGGCGCGGTGGTGCGATGCCGCCACCAACGCCGAGCTGTTCGAGGCGCAGCGGCTGTCGCTCGGGCTGTTCGGCGTCGCGACCGAAATCGACTGCGACGTGGTGCCAGCCTTCCACCTGCAGGAGCGGATCGAGAAGCGCCCCTGGGGCGAAGTGCGCGAACGCTACTTCGATCTGGTCGACCAGCTGCGCCACGTCGAGTTCTGGTTCTTTCCGCACGCCGACAGCGTGATTCTCAAGACTCTCGAGCTGTGCGATCCGTGCGATCCGCCGCCGTCCACCACCGACATGGAGGAGACCGCGTTCCGCCGCCTGCTCAACGTGGGCGCGCTCATCCCGCCGCTGGTGCCGACGCTCCAGCGGGTGATGATGCGCACCCCCATGCACGGCCGCCGGCGGGGTCCCGCGCATGCCATCTTCCCGTCCGACCGAACGATCCCGTTCGAGGAGATGGAATACGAGATGCCGGTCGCCGCCGGGCTCGACACGCTCGACGAGGTGGTCGGCTGGATCAGGAAGAGGCGCCTGCCGGTATCGTTCCCGTTCGAATTCCGCGTGGTCGCGCCCGACGACATCTGGATGAGCCCGATGAACGCCGGCCCGGTCGCCGCGATCTCGATGCATCAGTACGCGAAGATGCCGTGGCGCAAGCTGTTCGCGGATGCTGAGGCGATCTTCCGCGCGCACGGCGGGCGGCCGCACTGGGCCAAGCGGCACACGCTGACCCGCGCCGATGTCGATGCGCTCTACCCGATGGCCGAGCGGTATCGCGAGGTGCGCCGCGCCGCCGACCCTGACGGCAAGTTCCTCAACCCGCATCTTTCGGAGCTGTTCGCCTGATGGACGACCGCGAACTTCACGCGCACCTGATCGGCCAGCAAGGCTCGCGCGCGGCGCTGAACACGCCGGTGCTCGTGCTCGATCTCGACCGGCTCGACCGCAACATCGCCGCGATGCAGGCCAAGGCCGCGGGCAGCGGCGCCGCGCTGCGCCCGCACGCCAAGACGCACAAGAGCGTCGACATCGCGCGCCGCCAGATCGCCGCGGGTGCGGTGGGGGTCTGCTGCGCCAAGATCGGTGAGGCCGAGGTGCTGGTGGACGGCGGGATCGCCGGGGTGCTGATCACTTCGCCGGTCGCCGCACCGGCGGCGATCGATCGCCTGGCGGCGCTGGCCGCGCGCGCGGACCGGCTGATGGCGACGGTAGACGATCCGGCCGTGGCCCGGCGCATCGAAGCCGCTCTGGCCGATGCCGGTGCGATCCTCGACGTGATCATCGACGTCGATCCGGGCATTCGGCGCACTGGGGTCGCATCTTCCGAGGCGGCGGTCGAGCTCGCGCGCACCATCGCCGAGTGCGCGCACCTGCGCTTTCGCGGGGTGCAATTCTATTGCGGCATGCAGCAGCACCTCGCCGAGTTCGCCGCGCGCAAGGCGGCGATCGAGGAGCGCACCGATTACTTGCGCGGCGTGCTCGCCGCTCTGAGCGACGCCGGCTTCGCCGCCGAGATCGTCACCGGATCGGGCACCGGGACGCACGCGATCGACCTTGCGCTCGGCATATTCACAGAACTGCAGGCAGGCTCCTACGTGTTCATGGACACGCAGTACCTCGACTGCGATCTCGACGGCAGCGGCGAACCGCCATTCGAGACCGCGCTCGCAGTCGATTCGCGCGTGGTCAGCGCCAATCACGCCGCGCTCGTGACGATCGACGCCGGCTTCAAGTCGCTTTCGACCGACGGCGGCTCGCCGCGCTTGCTCGAAGGCTCGGCGCCGGACACGATGTTCGCCTTCATGGGGGACGAGCACGGCGCGCTGGTGGCGCCCGAGATCGGCGCCCGGCTGCGCCCCGGCGATGCCGTCACGCTGGTGGTGCCGCACTGCGATCCGACCGTGAACCTTTACGACAACTACCACGTGGTGCGCGGCGGCACCCTGGTCGACATCTGGCCGGTGAGCGCCCGCGGGCGGGCGCGGTGAACTTTTCCGCCCGTGACGTCGCCGCGATCCTGGTGGTCGGCGTCGTCGGCGTCCTCATCCCGGGGCTCCAGCCGCAGCTGCTGGCGGCGCTCGCGGCCGAAGGGCGGCTGTCGATCTCCGCGCTGGGCTCGCTGGCGACGGTCGAGCTCTTGGCGATGGGCGTGGCCGCTGCGGGCGCCGGGTTCGTGCTCCCGGCAGGCCGGCTGCGGCTCATCGCGGCAGGGGCGTTGATCGTTGCCGCCCGCGCCGATATCGCCGCCCCTTCCCTCGCCCCGGCCGCGCTGTTCGCGGCGCGCATAGCCGCGGGGCTTGCCGAGGGCGTGCTGGTGTGGATCGCCATCGGCTTCATCATCCGCACCGCCCATCCCGACCGCTGGTCCGGCGTGTACCTTATGGTGCAGACGCTGGCGCAGTTCGCCATCGCCAGCGTGCTCGGGGCGGTAGCGGCTGGCAGCTTCGCCGGCTTTGGCCTTTTGGCTGCGGTGACCGCAGCCGGCCTGCTGTTCGTGCCGCTGATGCCCGCAGCCTACGCCCCGCTCGAACGCGATCCGGAGGCAAGCGGGCGCATCTCGGGGCGCGGAGTCGCCGCACTGGCGGGCGTGCTGTTCTACCTCGCCTACATCGTGGCGGTGTGGGTCTATGTCGAGCCGCTGGCCGCCGCGCGCGGGGTGCCCGAGCGGCTGGTGCACCTGATCGCCCCGCTGTCGCTGGCGATGCAGGTGATCGGCGCCGGCGCGGCAACGGTGCTCGCGGGGCGCTTCCCACCGCGCCTGACGATCCTGTCGGTCGCGGCCATCAACGCCGCGCTGCTCTGGCTGATGGGAGCGCCGCCGTCCTCCACCGTGTTTATCGCCGCGACGGCCGCGTTCGGATTCCTATGGCTGTTCGCGATGCCGTTCCAGGTGCCGCTGGTGATCGCCGCCGATCCCACCCGCCGCGCCGCGCTCCTGATCGGCGGCGCGCAGCTCGCCGGGTCGAGCCTCGGACCGCTCGCGGCGGGATTGCTGGTGGGCGAGCGCGACCTCACGCCGGTCCTGTGGTTCGGCGCCGCATCGCTGCTGGTCGCGGTTACGCTGCTGCTCGCCGCAAGCCGGCGGCGATGAGCCCAACCTCGCCAGGGCGGCGTCCCTCTCCCAAGCAGGAGCGCGCGCAGGCGACCTTCGAGCGCTTGCTGGACGTCGCCGGCGCGCTGCTCGCCGAAGTGGGCATCGAGGGTATCTCGACCAACCTGATCTGCGCGCGGGCGGGCGTGACGCCGCCGGCGCTGTACCGCTACTTCGCCGACAAGTACGCAGTTCTCGAAGCGCTCGGAAATCGGCTGATGGACCGGCAGAATGCCGTCCTCGAAGCCTGGATCGCCCGCCATGCGCCGCGCGGGATCGCGGCGTTGACCGACAACGTCGAGGAGCTTCTGCGCGAAAACTCCTCCGTCACGCAGAACGAGCCTGGAGCGGCGTGGATCTTGCGCGCGCTGCACGCTTCGCCCCGACTGATTCACGTCCGCCTCGAATCCCACCGCTACGTGACCGATCGGCTGGTCGAGGCGTACCTGCCGTTGCTGCCCCGCGCCGATCCGGAGGAGCTGTGGCAAAGGCTGCGGCTGTCGGTCGAACTCGGGTTCGCCGCTGACGAGATGCTGCAGGAAGAGGATCGCCTAGAGCAGGGACGAACGTTCCGGCAGGTTGCAGCCCTGTTGCGCGGCGCGCTGGCGGATCTTGCCGATCGCGACTGAGCGTACCGGTGCGGGCCGGATCGAAGGAACGCACGCTCAGCCGAACGCTAGCATAGGGAAACTCGGCGGAGCTCCCGCATTGGTCTCACAAAGCAGGAGCGCACCCCATGAGCCAGACCGCGAACCAGCAATGCCCGAACTGCGGCGCCGAGCAGCCCCCCGGTACCAACGTGTGCGAGATGTGTGCCGCGGTAATCGGCGTGCACGGCAGCGAGGCTCCGCAGGATGTCCTCGACGATTCCAAGACCGCAGCCAGCGCTGCCATCTTCGTTGCCGCCATCGTCGCCATCCTGATCGTCATCGGCGTGCTGGCCTGGCTGCTCTCGTGATCATCCGCGGCAAGCGCGCTCAAGCTGGGCCCGGCTTGCCACTGTGGCACCTGCGGCGGACGAACTGCGCCGCGGGGTCGCTCAAGCCCGCCACCGGGCGATAAAGAACCCGTCAAGGCCGCCCACTTGAGGCACCATTCCAGGGTCGGTGCGCAGCCATCCTTCGCTCGTCGGAACAACGCCGGGCGGCAGTTCGTCGGCGCGGATCGGAGTTGTCTCCAGCGAGCAGCTAGCCGCGACCGCCTCCCCCTCCTCCCGCTCGAGCGAGCAGACCGCGTCAACCAGCGTGCCGCCCGGCCTTAGCCACCCGGCAGCCCGCGCCAGCAAGGCTCGCTGGAGTTCGGCCATCTCGGCGATCTGGCCCTCGCCGATACGGTGCAGCACGTCGGGGTGACGGCGGCAGGTGCCGGTCGCGGTGCACGGCGCGTCGAGCAGGATCGCGTCATAAGCATGGCCGGGCTCCCACGCCAGCGCGTCCGCGGCGACCACTTCGGCGGAGAGATTCGTCCGGTCGAGGTTGTCGACCAGCCGGTCGAGCCGCTTCACGCTCTTGTCGACGCTTGTCACTCTCCAACCTGCCGCGGCGAGCTGGAGCGTCTTGCCGCCCGGTGCCGCGCAGAGATCGAGGACTTCCCGCCCCTCGCCAGGACCCAGCAGACGCGCGGGCAGCGAGGCGGCGAGGTCCTGCACCCACCAGGCGCCATCGTAGAAGCCCGGCAGCCGGTCGACCGCCGCGCCGCGCGCGAGCCGGACGTGTCCAGGCATCAACGAGACGCCGCCGAGTTCCTCCGCCCGGGGCTCCGTCTGCGACGGGTCACGCAAGGTGAGGTCGAGCGGCGGCGGCTCGGCGAGCGCGGCGGCGATGGCGGGCGCCCGCTCGCCCCAGCGCGCGGCGACCAAGGGCGGCAGAGTGGGAACGTCCGGCAAGGACGCTCCGCGCTTGATCAGGGCTGAGAACACCCCGTGCGCCAGCCGGCGCGGTCCGCCCGAGAGCAGCTCCAGCCCGGTCGCAATCGCCGCGTGCGGCGGCGTATCCAGCCGGCACACTTGCGCCAACATCATCCGCAGCACGGTGCGCGGCTTCGCGTCTTGGGGCAGCGCCTGCTTCGTCGCGCTGTCGATCAGCGCGTCCAGATCGATCAGCCAGCGCAGGGCTTCGCCCGCGATCGCGCGAGCAAGGCCGCGGTCGCTGTGCGTGAGGCCCTTGGCGTACTGACCCTCTGCAAGGTCGAGTGTCTCGCCCCGGCGCAGCACCGCGTCGAGCATCCGCAGCGCCGCCGTGCGCGCGGCAAGTCCCTGCACTTTCGCCATCGGCCCGCGCCCTATCGGCGATTGCATCGCAGCGCCAGCGCGCCCATCTTGCCCCCATGATCAAGCGCGCCACCAAACGGCCGGAGACATTCCGGAAGCCGGAGCACTGGACCAATTCTCCGCCGCCCGCGCCCGAGACTCCCAAATCCGAGGAGGAGCTCAGCCCCACCCGCTACGGCGACTGGGTAAAGGACGGCATAGCGGTCGATTTCTGAGAGGCCTTCGAGACGGGTTCAGACTGCGTCTTCACGCTCCTCAGGACGAACGGCTGTTGGTTTCCCCGCTTCCGTTCGTCCTGAGGGAGCGAGGCCGGAGGCCGAGCGTCTCGAAGGACTGTCAAAGCGGCCGGAACGTCACCGTCAGCCCGTCTCTCGGCTTGGGGATCGGCCACGGCTGCCATTCGGGATTGTAGCCCTCGGCAATCTCGATGCGGTAGCGCTGGAGCAGCTGCGCCATCAGGATCTTCACCTGCATATAGGCGAAGTGCAGCCCCAGGCACATGTGTGCGCCGCCGCCGAACGGCAGCCAGGCGTACTTGTGGCGCGCCTTCACCTTGTCCGGCGTGAACCGCAGCGGATCGAACCGGTCGGGATCGGGCCAGTATTCTTCCATGTGGTGCGTGAGGTAGACATTGAAGCCGACCTCGGTGCCGCCCGGGATGCGATAGCCGCCGAACTCGAAGCTGCGTAGCGCGCGGCGCGGGATGCTGGGCACAGGCGGGATCATCCGCAGCGCTTCCTTGAACGCCATCTCGGTGAGGTCGAGCTTGCCGAGATCGTCGTACGCCAGCCCGCGCGGATTGCCCTTCGCGTCGGGCCCACCGGTGACAGCGATCACTTCCTCGCGCACCCTGTCCTGCCATTCGGGGCTCTTCGCGAGCTGCCAGACGAGGCTCGTCGCGCTCGAGGTGATCGTGTCGTGCGCGGCCATCATCAGGAAGTTCATGTGATCGACCACCTGGTCGACCGCCAGCAGCTCGCCGTCCTCGGTGGTCGCGGTGGCGAACTGGCTGAACATGTCCTGCCCGACCCCTTCGCCCGCGCGGCGGCGCAGCGTCTCGCGGGTGAACAGCTCGACCAGGTAGGCGCGGCCGTCGACCCCGCGCTTCATCTGGGTGAACGGCAGCGGGCGGCGGATCGGCGTGACGGCGGCCTGCACCATGTCCACGAACGCCTGATTGATCCGCGGCGACTCGGGTCCCCAGCCGCCGCCGAGGAAGCTTTGCGCCGCGAGGTCGAGCGTGAGCTGCTTGATCGCCGGGTAGAACTTCCGCTCGCCGGCCCAGTGCGCCACCTCGGCGGCGATGCCCTGGTCGAGCTCGCCCGCATAGTGCCGCATCGGCTCGGGCTTGAAGGCGATCGACAGCACGCGCCGGTCCATCCGGTGATGGTCGAAATCCATCAGCATCAGCCCGCGCGGGAATAGCAGGTCGAGCGTCGGGCCCCAGCCCTGCTCGGAACTGAAGTTCTTTTCCCGGTCCATCAGGATCAGCTCGTTGGCCTCGGGCCCGATCAGCGCCACCGCCCAGCCGCCGAACGCGCGGTTCTTGTAGACCGGGCCGTAGGTCTCGTACATCCGCCGCGCGAAACCGTGCGGATCGGCGAGCAGGCGGAACGTGTTGCCGACCACCGGCCAGCCCTTCTCCCCGGGGATGTGCGCAAGATCGTGCTCGCCCGGGTGACCTTCGCGCCAGCTGGCGGGGGCGAGTTCAAGAGGATTATGCGCGGCGAGAGTGGCCATCGGCGAAGACTCCTTACTTACCGCAGTGTAAGTAATTCGGCGGCTTAAATCCAGCCCGCGAGTTCGCGCCGCACAAGCGCCTCGAGCATCGCCATTCCCGGCTCCCCGGCGTTGAGGCAGGCGAGCGTGGCAAACTGCTCGCCGCCGGCGCCGAGAAACTGTTCGCGGCCCCGAATGGCAAGTTCCTCGAGCGTTTCGAGACAGTCGGCGGAGAAACCCGGCGCGGCAACCGCGAGGCGCAGCGTTCCCCTGCTCGCTTCGTCGGCCAGCACTGCATCGGTCGCCGGACCAAGCCACTTTGCACGTCCGAAGCGGCTTTGAAACGTCGTAATCATACGCAAATCGGGCCTATCAAGCGCTTCATTGACAAGCCGCGCGGTCTTTTGGCAGTGGCAATGGTAGGGATCGCCGAGCTCGAGCGTGCGCTGCGGCATCCCGTGGAAGCTCAGCAGCAGCACCTCGGGCGTGAAATCGAGCGCGTCGAGCTGCGCGCCGAGATCCTGCGCAAGCGCGTCGATGTAGAACGGATCGTCGTAGTACGGCGGCAGCATGCGCAGCGTTGGCTGCCAACGCATTGTCCGCAGCTTGTCCGCAGCCTTGTCCACAACCGTGGCGGTCGTTGCCGCGCTGTATTGCGGATAGAGCGGGGCGAGCAGAACGCGGTCGCACCCGGCGTCCAGCAGTTTCTGCAATTCGTATCCGATTGCGGGGCGGCCGTAGCGCATTGCGTGCGCCACCGCGACGCTGTCGCCGAGCGCGGCCTGGAGCTTGGCAGCCTGCTGAGCGGTGATCGCGGCGAGCGGCGAGCCCGCCTCGCTCCACACTTGCGCGTAGGCGTGCGCGCTTTTCTTGGGGCGCGTGTTGAGGACGATGCCGCGCAGGATCGGCTGCCACGCGATTGGCGGGATTTCCACCACCCGCCGATCCGAGAGAAATTCGGCGAGGTAGCGCTTCACCGCGCGCGGCTCCGGCGCGTCGGGGGTGCCGAGGTTGACCAGCAGCACGCCCACGCGGCCGCTCTTCACCGGCGGATGATCGGAAGGTGCGCTCACAACCCCTCCGACAACAGCGGCAGGCGGCGCAGGCGGAGCCCGGTGGCCGAGTGCAGTGCGTTGGCGATCGCCGGCGCGGCGACCGCGACGCCGAGCTCGCCCGGATCGGCCGGCGGCGCGTTCGACTGCACGATGGCGAGCTCGATTTCGGGGCAGTCGGCGAGCAGCGGCAGCGCAAGTCCGGCGAAGCGCGAAGGGCTCGGCAGGCCCTGCTCCCAGGTGAGCGAAGAGCCGAGCGCGAGGCTCATGCCGTAGATCAGCCCGCCTTCGATCTGCTGGCGCGCGATATCCATGTTGACCACCCGGCCGATGTCGGCCGCGGCGGAGAGCTTGCCGACCTTGACCCCGCCCGGCCCGGCGTGCGCCGTGGCGATGCAGGCGATCCGCCCGCCGCTCGCCGCATCGCCGATCCGCCAGCAGGCGACGCCCTGCCCGCTCTGCTGCGCCCCGCCGTCCCACTGCGCGAGCCGGGCGGCGCGCTGGAGGCATTCGGCGAGGCGCACGTCCTGCCCGAGCATCTCGATCCGGAACGACAGCGGCTCACGGCCGGTGCGGGTGGCCAGTTCGTCGACGAAGCTCTCGATCAGGAACGCGAGCCACGCGTGCGAATTGCCGCGCATGCGCCCGGCGGGCAGCCCGGTGCGAGCGGGCACGTGGTCGATGGTCACCGCGGGGATCGCGTATGGGGGCAGCGCGCCTTCGAACGCCAGCGGGTCGGCCTCGCCGCTGGTGTCCTCGATGGCGGCCGCGGCGGTCTTGTTGGCGAACAGCCGCTCGCCGAATTCGCGCGTGGCGGGCGGCATCGCGATGCGCAGCCGCAGCCCATCCACGCTCTTGTCCTCCGCGTACCAGCCGCTGACCAACGCCGCGAGCGGCTGGCGCGGACGGCCGGCAAGCATTTCCTGCCACCGGCTCCAGACGAGCTG
>JBQCFR010000426.1:0-6236 GCA_051958885.1 Tsuneonella sp. | reverse complement strand
GTACATCCGCAGCCTCGCACGGGACATCGCCCGCGCGCTTGGCACCGTGGGTCACGTCACTTGTCTCAGGCGCACCAAGGCCGGGCCGTTCGCCGAAAGCCAGGCGATTTCGCTGGACTTGCTGAACGAAATCGGTAAGGGCGCGCGCCTTGAAGATCACCTCCTGCCGCTCGAGGCAGGGCTGGACGGTATCCCGGCCCATCACCTCGACTGGACTAGCGCGCAGGCGGCCCGTCAGGGCCGGATCGTGTCCGGAAATGCCCTGCCCGATGGGCTCTTTCTCGCGATGGCCGGCGATGTTCCGGTGGCGCTGATGGAATCCGACGGGGGGACGGCGAAAGTCGTCCGGGGCTTCAATCTCCCCGATGCCGCGAAAGAGAAGACATGACGGTTACCGCCGAAAAGAAACAGGAAATCATCAAGGACAACGCCCGCGAAGAGGGCGATACCGGTTCGCCGGAAGTTCAGGTCGCGATCCTCACCGAGCGCATCCGCAACCTGACCGAGCACTTCAAGGGGCACCACAAGGACAACCACTCGCGCCGCGGCCTGCTGATGATGGTCAACAAGCGCCGCTCCTTGCTCGCGTACCTCAAGAAGAAGGACGTCGAGCGGTACAACGCGCTGATCGCGAAGCTCGGGCTTCGCAAGTAAGAGTTTCTCGAAGGGGCGGCTCCAGGGCCGCCCCTTCGTTCATCCGGCCATCGCTGCAATCCGGCGGCGAGGCCCACCACGGGGCGAATTGAAGCCCATCACCGGACCGGGACGGCATCCCCGGCAGCAAATCCCGCCGATGCAATAGGGCCGGCGGGGCGAAGGAAAACACATGTTCGACACCAAGACAGTATCGCTGGAGTGGGGCGGAAAGACCCTCACTCTGGAAACCGGGCGCATTGCTCGTCAGGCCGACGGCGCGGTTCTCGCGACTTACGGCGAGACGGTGGTACTCTGCGCCGTGACCGCCGCCAAGTCGGTCAAGGAAGGGCAGGACTTCTTCCCGCTCACCGTCCACTACCAGGAAAAGTTTTCGTCGGCCGGGCGCATCCCGGGCGGCTTCTTCAAGCGCGAGCGCGGAGCGACCGAGAAGGAAACGCTCACCAGCCGCCTGATCGACCGCCCGGTGCGGCCGCTGTTCCCCGAGGGGTTCTACAACGAGATCAACGTCATCGCGCAGGTCTTCAGCTATGACGGCGAGTGCGAGCCTGACGTCCTGGCGATGATCGCCGCTTCGGCCGCGCTGACTATCTCGGGCGTTCCCCTCATGGGCCCGATCGGCGCATGCCGCGTCGGCTTCAAGAACGGCGAATACATCCTCAACCCGAAGCAGGCCACCGCGCTGGCCGATGACGGCCGCCTCGACCTCGTCGTCGCCGCCACGCACGACGCGGTGATGATGGTCGAATCGGAAGCCAGGGAACTGACCGAGCGGGAAATGCTCGGCGCGGTGGCATTCGCGCACGACAGCATCCGCCCGGTCGTCAAGGCGATCGTCGACCTCGCCGAGAAGGCTGCGAAGGAGCCGTGGGAAGTTGCCTCGAAGGACGGCAACGAGGACATGAAATCGGCGATCAAGGCGATGATCGGCGACGACATTGCCAAGGCGTACAAGACCACCAGCAAGTCCGACCGTTCGGACATGCTCAACGCGGCTCGCGACAAGGTCAAGGCGCACTATGCGTCGGACGAGTTCGACGGCCAGCAGCGCATGACCGCGATCAAGCTCACCAAGAAGATCGAGGCCGACATCGTTCGCGGCGCGATCCTCAAGGACGGCACCCGGATCGACGGCCGCAAGCTCGACCAGGTCCGCCCGATCGAGGCGGTGGTGGGCATCCTGCCGCGCGCGCACGGTACGTCGCTGTTCACCCGCGGCGAAACCCAGGCACTGTGCTCGACCACGCTCGGAACCAAGGAATCCGAGCAGATGATCGACGGGCTCGAAGGGCTGACTTACGAGCGCTTCATGCTGCACTACAACTTCCCGCCGTACTCGGTGGGTGAGGTGGGCCGCTTCGGCGCACCGTCGCGCCGCGACACCGGCCACGGCAAGCTCGCCTGGCGCGCGCTACACAACGTGCTGCCGTCCAAGGACGACTTCCCGTACACCATCCGCGTACTGTCGGACATCACCGAGTCCAACGGCTCGAGCTCGATGGCGACGATCTGCGGCGGCTGCCTCAGCATGATGGACGCCGGCGTTCCGATCGAGCGCCCGGTCTCCGGGATCGCAATGGGCCTGATCCTCGAAGGCAAAGACTTCGCGGTCCTCAGCGACATCCTCGGCGACGAGGATCACTTGGGCGACATGGACTTCAAGGTCGCGGGCACCGAGGCGGGCATCACCACGATGCAGATGGACATCAAGGTCGCCGGCATCACGCAGGAGATCATGTCCAAGGCGCTCGAGCAGGCGAAGGCCGGCCGCGCGCACATCCTCGGCGAGATGCAGAAGGCGCTTGGCTCGTCGCGTACCGAGCTCAGCGCTCACGCGCCGCGGATCGAGACGATGCAGATCGACAAGTCCAAGATCCGCGACGTCATCGGCACTGGCGGCAAGGTGATCCGCGAGATCGTCGCCGAAACCGGCGCCAAGGTCGACATCGACGACGAAGGCCTGATCAAGATCTCCTCGTCGGACCTCAGCCAAATCGAAGCGGCCCGCAAGTGGATCGCCGGCATCGTGGAAGAGGCCGAGGTCGGCAAGATCTACGACGGAAAGGTCGTCAACATCGTCGATTTCGGCGCGTTCGTGAACTTCATGGGCGGCAAGGACGGTCTCGTCCACGTCAGCGAAATGAAAAACGAGCGGGTCGAGAAGCCGACCGACGTGGTGTCGGAAGGGCAGGCGGTGAAAGTCAAGGTCCTCGAGATCGACAACCGCGGCAAGGTCCGCCTGTCGATGCGCGTGGTCGATCAGGAGACCGGCGAGGAGCTCGAGGACACGCGTCCTCCGCGCGAACCCCGGCCGGATCGTGGTGACCGCGGCGGCGACCGGCGCGGACCCCGCGGCGGCGGTGATCGCGGCGGACGCGGCGGTGGCGGTGGGCGTGGCGGCGATCGCGGCCCGCGCCGCGACCGCGACGATCGCGGACCGCGCGAGGAACGCGGCGGCGGCGAGAGCCACATCCCCGACTTCCTCAAGGACTGAGGCTCAGGTCTGACGAATGAACGGGCCGCGAGGGCAACCTCGCGGCCTTTTCATTTGCCGAGGCGAGGCGCAGGGACGCACCATGATCGCTCGCGAACACATCGCCACTGCGCGCATCCCCGGCGGAGAAACGCTCGAGCTCGTCCGCCACGGGTCCGACCACGCCATCATGCTCGGCCGCAACGAGCTGATGAGCACCCGGATGCAGTTCTCCGAGGAGCCACTGGCCGAACTCACGCTCGCACGGCTCAGCGGCGATGCCCCGCGGCTGCTGATCGGCGGCTATGGCATGGGCTTCACGCTGCGCGCCGCGCTGCGGCAGATGGGGCCCCGCGGGGCGGTCACGGTGGCCGAGATCGTGCCCGAGATCCTCGCCTGGGCGCGCGGACCGCTCGCGGGGCTGACCGGGGGCACACTCGATGACCCACGCGCAAGTATCGAGCTGTGCGACGTCGCGGCGTTGATCGACGACGCGGTCGACGGAACCACTCCGCGCTACGACGCGATCCTGCTCGACGTCGACAACGGCCCCGACGGGATCGTGCGTGATGGCAATGAGCGGCTCTACACGCGCACCGGGCTAGCCCGCGCCCGCGATGCGCTCACCCCCGGCGGAGGGCTCGCGGTCTGGTCCGCGGCCCCCGATCCGAAGTTCACGCGCCGGCTGAAGGATGCCGGCTTCGTGGTGGAGGAGCGTACCGTGCGCGCCCGACCGGGCAACAAGGGCCCGCGCCACACCATCTGGTTCGCCGCGCGTCCCTAGCGAAGCGCGCCGCAGCGGGTCAGCCGCGCACCATGCGCAGGCGGCCCATGAAGTCCCGCTTGCCCAAGGGCACCCCGCGCATGCGCAAGATGTCGTACACCGTCGCGGCGTGGAACATGTAGTTCGGTTGGCTGAAGCTCAGCAGGAACTGGTCGGCCGTGAAGGGCAGCTGGAGCTCGCGCATCTCGAACCGCATGGGTTGCCCAACCCAGCCTTCCATCTCGTGCTCGCCGGTCGCCTCAAGGGTGGCGACCGCCTCGTCCATCAGCATGCGCGCGGCATCTAACGTCTGCGGCATGTCGCCGCTCGGCGGATTGAACACTCCCGCCCGCACCCCTTCGAGCGCGCCGTGCGTGTGGTGGTAGACGCTGAAGATCTGGAACGGCAGCGGGAACATGTCCTCGATCAGCCGCGTGGCGAACAGATCGGTCTCGGCGCACCCGGTCTCGCCGCACCAGCTTTCCGCCTTGTCGATGATCGCCTTCGTCGCGTGAACGATCTGGAGTGCTGTGGGCACAAATGCGGCATGGAGCGAAAGCGGCATCGAGGTAACTCCCGTGGCAAGGCGGATCGCAGAAAAAGACCCGGCAGTCAGGGGACGGCCGGGTCTGTTGGATACTGGTTTCTCCTAGCGCACCCGCGGTCCGCCGAATGGCAGCGGCGGCGGCGGGCGGCGGACGCCGCGCGGCAACTGCGCCTGATAGGCCCGGCCGCAATGCTCGACGCAATAGGGAAAGCCGGGGTTCACGGCCTCGCCGCAGAAGTGAAAGTCTGGCTCACCGGGATGGCCCATTGGCCAGCGGCAGACCTTGTCGCTGAGATCAAGCAGGCCGGTCTTTTCCGCGATCTCGGGGCTCGGCTTGGCCGGCACCAGTCGGCGGGGCGGGGCGGGCGGAATCGGTGCCTGCTGGTCGCCAGGGCCCTGGCGCAGGAACCCCCCGGGGCCGACCGAGACGATGCGCGGCATGTCGGGCGTAGGAGTGGGGACCGGTTGGCTCGGTGTCTCGGTCGCTGGCGCCGGCTTGGCGGGCGCCGCCGCGGGGCGCACCTCGCGCGGGGCGGGGCGCTCCGCGGGCGGCGAGGCCGGCTTCTTGGGCGCCGCCTTCGGAGCGGCCTTGGCCTCGACCTTCTCCTCGTTGGCCTTGACCGGCGAGGGACGCGCCTTGAGGCCGAGGCGGTGTGCCTTGCCGATCACCGCGTTGCGGCTCACGGCGCCAAGCTCGTCGGCGATCTGGCTCGCGGTCGCGCCGCCTTCCCACATCTTCTTAAGGGTGGCGATGCGTTCGTCGGTCCAACTCATGCGTGATATCCAGTTCGTTTCTTCGCGCGCCTGCCGGCCGCCCGCTTGCCAGCGGCGATGCTTGGCCGTAACCGCGCCCCTATGGCCGATCAAGCCCACGCCGCCCTTCGCACGATCGAGACTGACCCGACCGAGGGCGAGCGGCGGTTTCGCCCGCGCGGAGAGCCGGTGATCCACGGGCTCAACCGCATCGGGGTGTGGAGCCTCTATATTAAGGAGGTCCGCCGGTTTCTCAAGGTGCAGACCCAGACTGTTTGGGCGCCGGCGATCACCACGCTGCTGTTTCTGGTGATCTTCACCGTCGCGCTCAGCGCGCCGGGGCGGGGGAGCCGCATGGTCCTCGGCGTGCCGTTCGCGACCTTCGTCGCGCCGGGCCTGATCGTGATGGGCATGATGCAGAACGCATTCGCCAACTCGAGCTTCAGCTTCCTGTCGGGCAAGATCCAGGGCACGATCATCGACCTGCTGATGCCGCCGCTCTCCGAAGGCGAACTGATGGCCGGGATCGTCGGCGCGGCGGTGACCCGCTCGGTGATGGTCGGCCTGGCGGTCGGTGTCGCGATGGCACTCTATCCAGGCGTCAGCCTCGCCATGGCGCATCCGTGGGCGGTGCTGTGGTTCGGGCTGATGGGGGCGATCATGCTCTCGATCCTCGGCCTGCTGACCTCGATCTGGGCGGAGAAGTTCGACCATGCGGCGGCGGTGACCAACTTCGTCGTCGCGCCGTTGAGCCTGCTGTCGGGCACGTTCTACGTGATCCACAACCTCGCGCCCGCGTTCCAGGCGATCAGCCGCGCCAACCCGTTCTTCTACGTGATCTCGGGCTTCCGCTTCGGCTTCCTCGGGGTGAGCGACATCGGCGATACGAACATGGCCGTGATCCAGAGCGCGCTCGGGCTCGGCGCGTTCAACGGGCTACTGATGCTCGTGACTTACCTGGTCCTGCGCTCGGGCTGGAAGCTCAAGAGCTAGTGAGTCAGCCGCCGGCGCAGGCGATAGCGCCCATCGGCGAAGCGTTCGAACAG
>JBQCFR010000425.1:0-12518 GCA_051958885.1 Tsuneonella sp. | reverse complement strand
ACCGCGTGCCGTCCTTTCGCGCGTATCCATCCGGGTCGAACACCATGTCGATGTCGGGGTACTCGCCGCGGTCGCGCTCGGCGTCGCCCGCGCTGATCGCGACGAAGATGCAGTCCTCTTCGGTGCGGTTCTGCAGGTGATGTCCGTTGTGCGCTCCCGCGGGCCAGGCGCACACGTCGCCCGGCACAATCCGCGTCTCGCCGCGATCCTCGACAAGCACCGCCTCGCCCGCGAGCATCACCAGCAGCTCGTCCTCTTCGGCATGCCAGTGCCGCTGCGAGGACCACGCGCCGGGCTTGAGCACGACATGGCTCGCGCCCAATCTCGTCGGCCCGGAGGGCGGGGCGAGGCGGCGGTACCAGCGGCCCTGCACCGGCGCGTCGAACGGCGCGGGGTAACCGGTACGGTTGGTCTGCGGGATCGCCGCGAGGTCGAGCTTGGGCATGACGTGCGTCTCCGGCTGGTCAGCGTGCCGGCGCTCGGCTAACCCAAGCGCGATGCGCCCTTATAGCGATGTCGCCACGCTCGCCGAAAGGCTGATCGCCTGCCCGAGCGTCACGCCGGCGCAAGGCTTGGTGTTCGATGCGTTCGAAGCGATGATCGCGCCGCTCGGCTTCGAGATCGAGCGCTTCATTGCCGGCTCGGGCGCCGACGCGGTCGAGAACGTGCTCGCCATCCGCCGCGGCCCGCCGGGCAGCCGCCACTTCGCCTTCGCCGGCCATCTCGACGTGGTCCCGCCGGGTGAGGGCTGGACCAGCGCACCGTTCGCGCCCGAACGCCGCGGCGAGCTGCTCTATGGCCGCGGCGCGGTCGACATGAAGGGCGCGATCGCCGCGATGGTGACCGCGGTGGCGGAGCTTCCTGCAGACGCCGGAACGGTCAGCTTCATCATCACCGGCGACGAGGAAGGCCCCGCGCTCCATGGCACCCGCGCGCTGATCGACCGAATTCGCCAGCGCGGCGAGGTGCCCGACTTGTGCCTGGTGGGCGAGCCTACTTCGGTCGCGCGGCTCGGCGACATGATGAAGATCGGCCGCCGCGGCTCGGTCAACATCTGGCTCGAAGTCGCCGGCACGCAAGGCCACGTCGCCTACCCGCACAATGCCGACAACCCGTTGCCCAGTCTGGTCGCGCTGCTCGCCGAGCTCGACGCGCTGGTGCTCGACGAAGGGACCGAGTGGTTCCAGCCCTCGAACCTCGAAATCACCGATATCGAAGTCGGCAATCCAGCGCACAACGTCATTCCCGCGAGCGCGAAGGCACGCATCTCGATCCGTTTCAACGACCGTCATTCGGGTGCCGAGCTGGCCGGGCGAGTGGCGAAGATCGCGGCGCGGCATGGCGGCAGCGCGCACGCGGTGATCTCGGGCGAGAGCTTCCTCACCGCGCCGGGAGCGTTCTCGGCGCTGATCGCAGAGGCCGTGAAGGCCGAGACCGGGATCGAGCCCGAAGCCTCGACCACCGGCGGCACCTCCGACGCGCGGTTTCTCAAGGACCTCTGCCCGGTGATCGAGTTCGGGCTGTGCAATGCGACGATGCACAAGCGCGACGAGGCAGTCGCAACCGCCGACCTCGCGGTACTTGCGCGTATCTACCGCCGTATCGCAGCGGCCGCGCTGGTCAGCGCCCCGGCAGCCTGATAGCCCCCGGCCAGAGCAGGGGGAGCGCACGATGGGCAAGCGGCTGACGTATTACATCATTGCCGGGATGGTGCTCGGCATCGCGCTCGGCTTCGTGCTCAACCGCGCGTATCCCTCAGGCGATCCGGCGCTGGCGCAGTGGGCCGACACGCTCAAGCTGTTCCCCGACGTGTTCCTCAAGCTGATCAAGATGATCATCGCGCCGCTGGTGTTCGGCACGATCGTCGCCGGCATCGCCGGGATGGGCGACAGCGCCGCGCTCGGCCGGATCGGCGGCCGCGCCCTGGCGTGGTTCGTCACCGCCAGCCTGCTGTCGCTGAGCCTCGGCTTGCTGCTGGTGAACACCTTCCGCCCCGGCGTGGGCCTCGCGCTCGATGCGAGCGGCGACCTCGGCGAACTGGCGACCGGCGAGTTTACGCTGCGCCATTTTGTGCTCGAGATTTTCCCCACCAGCGCGTTCGACGCGATGGCGCAGAACAACATCCTGCAGATCCTGGTGTTCTCGGTCTTCATCGGGGTCGCGCTGTCGGCGCTGCGCGAGCGCGGCGCGGTGCTGGTCCGCGCGGCGGAGGCGCTTGCCGACCTGATGCTGCAGGTGACCGACTACGTCATGCGCTTCGCGCCCCTCGCGGTGTTCGGCGCGCTCGCCGCGGTGATCGCAACCAAGGGGCTGGGCATTATCATCACTTACGGCGTGCTGATCAGCGAGTTCTACTTCGGTCTGCTCTTGCTGTGGACGCTGCTGCTGGGGATCGGCGCGCTGTTCCTGCGCGGGCGCATCTTCATGCTTGTGCGCTATATTCGCGAGCCGCTGCTGCTGACGTTCTCGACCGCGAGCTCCGAAGCGGGCCTGCCCAAGCTGTTCGAGCAGCTCGACCGGTTCGGCGTGCCGCGGCGAATCTCAGGCTTTGTCCTTCCATTGGGCTACAGCTTCAATCTCGACGGCTCGATGATGTACATGAGCTTCGCCGCGGTGTTCATCGCGCAGGCCTATGGCGTCGAACTGACGCTGGGGCAGCAGATCATCATGCTGCTCACGCTGATGGTCACCAGCAAGGGCATTGCCGGGGTGCCGCGCGCGAGCCTGGTGGTCATCGCTGCGACGCTGACCCAGTTCGGCCTGCCGGTAGAGGGCATCGCGCTGCTGCTGGGGATCGATCAGTTCCTCGACATGGGCCGCTCGGCGACGAACGTGGTCGGCAACTCTGTTGCGACCACCGTGATCACCAAGTGGGAAGGGATGCTCGAAAAGCCGGAGCCCGCCGAGATGGAACCGCCGCACGCCCCGAGCCGCACGCCGGCGCACGGCGCGCAGGGGCTCGATATCGATCCGAACGCCTAGCGCACGTACTGCACCGGCACGAACCGGCCGAGCCCGCAGGCGGCGCCGGTATGGGTTCCGCCGCCCGTGCGGTCGAGCACGTGGATGATGTCGGTGCTGCAGAGCTGGCTCAGCGAGGTCGCGTAGGAAAACCCTTCCTCGAAGCCGAGGTTGGGGCAGTCGTTCGGCAGCGTGTTGCGATAGACCCGGCTCGGGCCGAGCTCGAAATCGATGGTCCGGTCGTCGCGCACATGGCTCGCGGTGATCTGCGCGATCGGAATGCAGGTGAGCGCATCGCCGACCACCCGCACAGCGGGCCCGCGCGGGGTGGTCCCGGAGTCGACTGCTTGAGCGCAGGCCGCGACGAGGGGAAGGGCGAGAAGCGCGGCGAGGTATCTCATGGGCGCGGGCCTTTGCACGCGGCGCGCAGGCGGCGCGCGCCGCTGACCGATCAACCGGCGCGGCCCTTCGGCGGTTCCAGCACTTTCTGGCGGTAGCTGCACAAGTGGATCACCGGGCAGCGCCAGCATTCGGGCGTGCGCGCCTTACAGGTGTAGCGCCCGTGGAGGATCAGCCAGTGATGCGCATGCCGGCGGAACGGCTGGGGGACGCGCTTCTCCAGCTTGGCCTCGACCGCCTCGGGCGTCTTGCCCCTCACAAGCCCGGTGCGATTGCAGACGCGGAATACATGCGTGTCGACCGCGAAGGTCTCCTCGCCGTACGCGCAGTTCATCACCACGTTGGCGGTCTTGCGGCCGACGCCGGGCAGCGTAGTGAGCGTATCGCGGTCAGGCGGCACTTGGCCGCCGAAGTCGGCGACCAGCCGCTCGGACAGCGCGATCACGTTCTTCGCCTTGGTATTGAACAGCCCGATCGTCTTGATGTGCTGCTTGAGTGCGTCCTCGCCCAGCGCGACCATCTGCGCGGGCGTGGTGACCTCGGCGAACAGCGCGCGCGTCGCCTTGTTGACCCCGGCGTCGGTGGCCTGCGCGCTCAGCACAACCGCGACGAGGAGCTGATAGACGTTGCCGAACGCCAGCTCGGTTTCGGGCGCGGGGTTGTCGTCCGCCAGGATGCGGAAGAATTCGAAGATCTGGTCCTTGGTCATGCCTTGGGATTGCTCGTCCGTTCGAGCGCGGCGATCTTGGCTTCGACCGCTTCGTCGATCTGGTCGAGCCGATCAAGATGCTTGCGCATCTCTTCCAGCCGCAGATCGCGCCGTCGCTGCATCGCCTCGGAGAACGCCGCGGCGATGATGCCCGTCGGCATCGCGACGAAGGCGATCCCGCTCAGCGCGACGATGGCGGCAAACACCTTGCCGAGCGCCGTTACCGGAACGACATCGCCGTATCCGACGGTGGTGAAGGTGTTGACCGACCACCACAGCGCGCGCGGGATCGATCCGAACTGTTCGGGCTGCACCGGTCCTTCGCACATGTAGAGCGCGGTGGCGCCGAACAGCAGCAGCACGCTCGCGAGCGCCACCGTCACGATAAGGTCGTCGCCGCGCTCGGCGATCGCTGCGCCGACTTCGCGGATGGCCTTGGAAAAGCGGCCGAACTTCATCAGCGCGATCACCCGCACCAGCCGTACGATGCGCAGCATCGCCGCGTCGGCGGTGACCGCAGGGGTCAGCGTCGAGATCACCACGAGCAGGTCGAGGAGGCCCAGCGGCGAGCGGATGAACCGCCAGCGCTTGCCCCACGCGCTCCCGGGGCCCTCGCTCTCCGCCGCGGCATAGATGCGTGCCAGGTATTCGGCGAGGAACACCGCGCCGAACGCGATCTCCGCCCACCGCAACGCATGGCGCCAGGGGGCCGGCAGTGTCGGCTCGGTCTCGACCACGCCGGCGGCGACTGCCAGCACGATGACCGTGACAAGCAGCTTGTTGAGCACGGTCAGGCTGCCGTCGGGCTCCGCTCCGACGAAGAGCTGGTGGTGCAGCGCGGCCCGCAGAGGCGCCATCAAAGCCCCAGGACGTCCGCCATCCGGTAGCGTCCGGCCGGCCTTCCGACCAGCCACGCCGCGCCGCGCACCGCGCCGCGGGCGAAGATCATCCGGTCCTCCGCGCTGTGCGAAAGCGTCAGCCGCTCCTGCTCGCCGGCGAGGATCACGCTGTGCTCGCCCGCCACGGTGCCGCCGCGCAGCGAAGCGAAGCCGATCGCGCACAGGCCGCGTGCGCCCGTGTGGCCGTCTCGCCCTCGCTCGCTGTTCTCGGCAAGGTCGATCCCGCGCCCTTCGGCCGCCGCTTCTCCGAGCAGCAGCGCGGTGCCGCTCGGCGAGTCGACCTTGGCGCGGTGGTGCATCTCGAGCACCTCGATGTCCCAGTCGGGCCCGAGGCGGTTGGCGGCCTCGCGCACCAGGTGCGCCAGCAGCGTCACGCCGAGCGAGGTATTGCCGGTCTGCAGCACGGGGATCGCCAGCGCTGCAGAATCGATCGCTCGCTGGTGCCGCTCGTCGAGCCCGGTGGTGCCGACGAGGATCGGTACGCCGGCGCCGATGGCCGCGTGGAGATTGGTCTCGAGCGCAGGAGGGGCGGAGAAATCGAGCAGCACGTCGCTCGCCTCGGCGAGCATCGCGGTGTTGCCGCCCTGGTCGACTCCCCCGGTGCATTCGTGCCCCGCATCGCCGATCGCGCGCGCGAGCGCCTGGCCCATGCGGCCCTGAATGCCGATGATTCCGATGCGCGTCATTGCCACTCCCCGTACGCGCATGCTTCATGCGCGACATGGACAGCATCCGCAACATCGTCGTCCTCACCGGCGCGGGCGTCAGTGCGGAGAGCGGGATCGACACGTTTCGCGGGGGCGGCGGGCTGTGGGAGCAGCACCGGGTGGAGGACGTCGCCACTCCAGAGGCGTTCGCGCGCGATCCGGACCTGGTGCTGCGGTTCTACGACATGCGCCGCGCCTCGATCCAGACCAAGCAGCCCAACGCAGCGCACTTTGCGCTGGCGAGGCTCGACGCGGAGTGGCCGGGCGAGTTGCTGATCGTGACGCAAAACGTCGACGACCTGCACGAAAAGGCGGGCGCGCGGCGCGTGCTGCACATGCATGGGGAGCACCTCAACGCCTGGTGCACTGCGTGCGGCGTGCGCAGCCGCTGGACCGAGCCGCTGATCGGGCGCCCGCCGTGCCCCGCATGCGGCGCGCGCGCCTTGCGCCCCGATGTCGGGTGGTTCGGTGAGATGCCCTACCGCATGGACGAGATCTACGCCGCGCTGCGCCAGGCGGACCTGTTCGTCTCGATCGGCACGAGCGGCGCGGTGTACCCCGCCGCCGGCTTCGTCCGCGATGCCCGAGAGCTCGGCGCGCGCACCCTCGAACTCAATCTCGAACGCAGCCAGGGCAGCGCCTGGTTCGACGAGACGCGGCTCGGCCCCGCGAGCGAGTTGGTGCCTGCGTGGGTGGAGGAGGTGCTAGGAGGCCGCTGAGCCGCAACCCCGGCACGCCGGGTCCTTGGCGATGCGGAAGCTGCGCATGGACGGCGCGAGGCCGTCGAGCAGGTGGAGCGTGCCCCATTGGGGCGCGCCCATTCCTTCCGTGCCGGCGAGCAGCATGCGCACCGCCTGCAGCGCGGCGAAGGTGCCGACCCATCCCACCATGGCGCCCAGCATGCCGTCCTCGGCGCAGGTATCGCAATCGTCGGCGTCGAACGCGTCGCCGACGTAGCAGCGGTAGCAGGATTGGTCGCTCAGGTGCCCCGCGAAGGCGCCGACCTGGCCTTGGAATCGGCCGACCGCGGCGCTGAGCAGCGGAATCGCTTGCGCGACGCAGGCGTCGGACACTGCAAGCCGCGTGGCGAAGTTGTCGGTCCCGTCGAGCACCAGGTCGGCTCCCGCGATCGCCTCGGCGGCATTGTCCGCGTTAAGCCGGCGGTCGTTGAGCTCGACCGCGATCTCGTGGTCGAAATTCGCCAGCCAGCGCCGCGCGGCGACCGCCTTGCCGTGGCCGACGTCGCGCTCGGCGTAGATCGTCTGGCGCTGGAGGTTGCTCGCCTCGACCTTGCCGTCGTCGATCAGCGTCAGCCGGCCGACACCCGCACCGGCGAGGTACTGCAGCGCCGGGCTGCCGATCCCCCCCAGGCCGACCAGCGCGACGTGGCTTTCGGCAAGCGCGAACTGGCCCGCGCCGCCGATTTCGGGAACGATGATCTGCCGGGCGAAGCGGTCGAGGCGGTCGGGGGAAAAACTCATGGGACAGGCTGTTGGCAGCCTGCGGACAAGCTGTCGACAAGCCTGGGGGCAGGGCTGCGGGCAACCCTGTAGATTAGAGGTTCACGCGCTGTGGAAGGCGGATCAGCTTTCCAGCTGTCTCAACAGGCTGCGCACATCGCCGTCCATGTCGGCGTCGCGCTGACGCAAGTCCTCGATCAACCGCACCGCGTGGATCACCGTCGAGTGGTCGCGGCCGCCAAACTTGCGCCCGATCTCTGGATAGCTGCGCGGGGTGAGCACTTTGGCGAGGTACATCGCCACCTGCCGCGGACGCACCACGGCGCGCGCGCGGCGCTTGGAGGACATCTCCGCGCGGTCGATGCGGTAGAACTGGCAGACGGTGCGCTGGATTTCGTCGATCGTGATCCGCCGCCGGTTGGCCGAGAGGATGTCGGTGAGCTGCTCCTCGGCGAGCTGCAGCGAGACTTCCTGCCCGGTGAGCTGCGCGTAGGCGATCAGCTTGTTGAGCCCGCCGACCAGCTCGCGCACGTTGCGCGTGATCGTGCGGGCGAGGAACTCGATCACGTCCGCGGGCACTTGCAGCGGGGCAAAGCGGGTGAGCTTCGATTCGAGAATCGTGCGGCGCAGCTCGATGTCGGCGGCCTGGATATCGGCGACGAGCCCCATCGACAGGCGGCTCAAGAGCCGCGGCTCGACTCCGTCGAGCGCCTGCGGCGCACGGTCGGCGGCGAACACCAGCCGTTTGCCCTCGGCCAGCAGCGCGTCGATCGTGTAGAGCAGCTCTTCCTGCGCGCTGGCCTTGCCGATGATGAACTGGATGTCGTCCACCAGCAGCAGGTCGAAGCTGCGCAGCCGCGCCTTGAACTCGATCGTCTGATTCGATTTGAGCGCCTGGACGAACTCGACCATGAACCGCTCGGCGCTGCAGTAGAACAGCCGCGCGCGCGGGTGGCTGGCGAGATACGAATGGCCGATCGCGTGCAGCAGGTGCGTCTTGCCCTGGCCGGTCGCCGCCTTGAGGTAGAGCGGGCTGAACTGCGGCTGCTCGGCGGCAGACATGCGCTGCGCCGCGTTGCACGCCAGCACGTTGGTCTCGCCGGTAACGAACGCGGCGAAAGTCAGCGAGGGGTCGAGCCCGACCGAGGAGGTAAAACCACGATCCCCGATCGAGCTCGCGGCAACCGCAATCATCCCCGGATCGCCGTCATTGGCGGCGCGGCGGCTGTCGCCCGCCAGGCTGAGTTCGGGCAGCTTGCGCCGGCCGGGGTGGACGGCGATCTTGACATGGCGCACTTCGCTGCGGGCGATCTTCCACGCCAGCGACAGCCGGTCGTGGAACCGGTCGTTGACCCAGTTGGCCGAGAAATCGGTCGGCAGGAACAGTTCCAGCGTGCCGCTATCCTTGCAGAAGGTGCCGAGCTGGATCGGCTTGATCCACTGGCTGTGCAGCTGGTGGCCCAGATCCTTGCGCAGGCCCTGGCTGATGTCCGACCAATCGGCCGCCAGGTTCACCGCCTCCAGATCTTCCATTCCGTCCTCGCTCTTGCGCCGTGCGGCGTTGATGCCGCGATTGTTGTCCGTCATCGGTCGCCAGACCCCATCCCACCCGGCCCGATCGGCCGGCCCCGTTGCATCTTGCGCTGGACGCACTTCGCCCATGCGCGGGGCCCATCCTCCCGCGCAGCAGCGCCAGTCCAGTCATGTAAGAGCCCGCGCTGTCCAGCCACCGGGCGAGGGCTTTCTTTCCCTAGCGGACAGGGTCTTGCAAGGGCCGCGCGCGCAATTTTTCCGAAATAAAAACGTTGACAGTGCGCAAGCCCGCAGACCTCCGTTCAAGCCCCTGATTCTTCATCTGTTTTAATCGAATCCGAGGTTCCGGAGGGTGCGAATCGCCGGGAATCCGTGGTTTGCTGCGCCTGCGAATATTGCAGATCGAAGACATACGAAAACGGCCCGACGCCAGGGCGCCGGGCCGGTTCCGAATTGTTCCGTCTGACGGCGGAGCGCCGCGCGCTCCGAACCGCGAATCAGAGCGCGGCGACTCGCTTGCTGAGTCGGCTCATCTTGCGGCTGGCGGTGTTCTTGTGCACCACGCCGCGGGCGACGCCGCGCGCAAGCTCGGGCTGCGCCGCTTTGAGCGCTGCTTCGGCGGTTTGCTTGTCGCCGCCGGCGATCGCGGTCTCGACCTTCTTTACGAAGTTGCGGATGCGGCTCATGCGCGCCCCGTTGATCTCGGCGCGGCGATCGTTGCGGCGGATGCGCTTCTTGGCTTGCGGCGTATTGGCCATGTCTGTCCTTACTTCGGGCCGCTGAACGCGCGGCCGGAACCCTTGCGGTTTGTCTGTCGAAAGCGGCGGGCGGGCCGCCGGAAAGGCGCGCGCTTAGCGTCGGGTCCGCGAATCGTCAAGCAAGACCGTCACCTCTGGCACCGCGGGCAGAACCACGTGCTGCGCCCGCCTTGCGCGATCCGGCGCACCGTGCCGTCGTCCTCGCGCAGGCACGGCTTCCCCTCACGCCCATAGACCGCGAAGCGGGTCGCGAAATAGCCGAGCTGCCCGTCCGGGCGGGCATAATCGCGCAAGGTCGATCCGCCGTCGCCGATCGACTGTTCGAGCACCTCGCGCACCGCCGGCACCAGCCGCTCGAGCCGTGCGCGCGAGACTTTGCCAGCGGCCTTGCGCGGATCGATGCCTGCGCGAAACAGCGCCTCGCACACGTAGATATTGCCCAATCCGGCGACGATCGCCTGGTCGAGCAGCAGCAGCTTGATCGCCTGCTTGCGTCCGGCGAACGCGCGGTGAAGGTGCGCGGCGGTGAGGTCCGGGCCGAGCGGTTCGGGCCCCAGCGCAGCGAACGCGGGCCACTCCGCCAGCGCCGCTGTGTCGACCAGGTCGACTGAGCCGAACCGCCGCGCATCGTTGAGCGCGAGGCGGTGATCCGCGGTCTCGAGCACGAGGTGATCGTGCTTCTCGGCCTCGCTGGGATCGATCCGCCAGCGCCCGCTCATGCCCAGGTGGAATACCAGCGTGCGGCCGCGATCGGTGTGCACCAGCCCATACTTGGCGCGGCGGCCGAGGCCCGTCACGCGCGCGCCCGTGAGCGCCTGGACCAGGTCGGGCGGGAAGGGGCGGCGCATGTCCGGCCGGTTCACCGCCACGCGGGTGATGGTCTCTCCGTCGAGGACGGCGGCAAGCCCGCGCACGGTGGTCTCGACTTCGGGCAGTTCGGGCATGTTGCGGGCGCTCTAACACTCTTTGCCGCCGCGGCAATTCCCCCTAAGGCCGCCCGCATGAGCGAGCAGACAGGCGAGCAGGTTTCCTTCGGTTATGAGGATGTCGAGCCGCTCGAGAAGACGCGGCGCGTCGGGGCGGTGTTCTCCGGCGTCGCGGCCAAGTACGACCTGATGAACGACGCGATGAGCGGCGGAATGCACCGGCTGTGGAAGAACACGTTCGTGCGCCGGGTGAAGCCGCAGCCCGGCGAGGCGGTGCTCGACATGGCGGGCGGCACCGGCGACATCGCCTTCCGCCTCGCCGCCCAGGGCGCCGAGGTGACGGTCGCCGACATCAACCAGCAGATGCTCGATGTCGGGATCGAGCGCGCGCTCGAGCGGGGCATCGACGGGCTGGTATGGAGCCGCCAGAACGCCGAGGAGCTGAGCTATCCGGCGCGCATGTTCGACGCCTACACGATCGCATTCGGCATTCGCAACGTGACCCACATCGACAAGGCGCTCGCCGAGGCGCACCGGGTGCTCAAGTACGGCGGGCGCTTCTTCTGCCTCGAGTTCTCGACCACCGAGTGGCCGGGCTTCAAGCAGGCGTACGACGCCTATTCGCACAAGCTCGTGCCGAAGATCGGCCAGGCGATTGCGGGCGATGCCGACAGCTATCGCTACCTGGTCGAATCGATCCGCCGGTTCCCGCCGATGCCCGAATTCGAAGGCATGATCCGCCGCGCCGGCTTCGTGCGCACCAGGGTCGAGCCGATCATGGGCGGACTGGTGGCGATCCACTCCGGGTGGAAGACCTGACCGCGTGACCCGTCCCGCGACGCACATCTTCCGGCTGCTCAAGTGGGGCCGTACGCTCGCCCGGCACGGCGCGCTGCGAGGGATCGAGAACGATCCGAACACCCCGCCGCAAGTCCGCCGCCTGGCGCGCATCGCGCGCTTCGGCGCGATCCAGCCGCGCGAGCCGGACTACGCCGGCGCGTTCCGCGACATCGGACCGGCGGCGATCAAGCTTGGCCAGACGCTCGCGACGCGGCCGGACCTGGTGGGGGAGCGCGCCGCGCACAACCTGCTCAGCCTGCAGGACAACCTGCCGCCCGAACCGTTCGAGAAGGTCATCGAGTCGCTGGAACGCAGCTTCGGCCGGCCCTGGACCGACCTGTTCGCCGACATCGATCCCGTGCCGGTCGGCGCGGCATCGATCGCCCAGGTCCACCGCGCGCTCACCACCGAAGGCGTGCAGGTCGCGGTCAAGATCCTGCGCCCGGGCATCCGCGAAAAGTTCGCGCGCGATATCACGACCAACGAATGGGCGGCGGCGCACCTCGAGGCGCTCGGCGGCGAGGCATCTCGCCTGCGCCCGCGGCTGACGATCGCCAACTTCAAGCGCTGGACCTTGCGCGAGCTGGACTTGCGGCGCGAGGCGGCAAGCGCCTCCGAACTCGCCGAATCGATGCACGGCGTCGCGGGCTACTGCGTCCCGTCGATCGACTGGGACCGCACCAACGGCCGGGTGATGACCGTCGAATGGGTGGACGGGATCAAGATTTCCGACCGCGAGGCGCTGATCGCGGCGGGGCACGACCTGCCCGAGCTCGCGCGCCGGCTGGTGCTGGCATTCCTGCGCCAGGCGATCAGCGCCGGCTTCTTCCACGCCGACATGCACCAGGGAAACCTGTTCGTGCACGCCGACGGCACGATCGTGGCAATCGACTTCGGCATCATGGGCCGCATCGACCGCCGCGCGCGGCAATGGCTGGCGGAAATCCTCTACGGCCTGATCACCGGCAATTATCGCCGGGTGGCCGAGATTCACTTCGAAGCGCAGTACGTGCCGAGCTACCACTCGGTGGAGGAATTCGCGACCGCGCTGCGCGCCGTGGGCGAGCCGATGCGCGGCAAGCCGGTGAGCGAGCTGTCGGTCGGGATGATGCTCGACAGCCTGTTCGCGATCACCCGCGACTTCGACATGCAAACGCAGCCGCACCTGCTGCTGCTGCAGAAGACGATGGTGATGGTCGAAGGTATCGCCACCCAGCTCGATCCCGCGATCAACATGTGGGACGTCTCCGCGCCCTACGTGCGTGGCTGGATTCGCGACGAGCTGGGCCCGGAGGCCGCGCTGGCCGACCGCATCCGCACCGATGT
>JBQCFR010000424.1:0-4084 GCA_051958885.1 Tsuneonella sp. | reverse complement strand
ATCGACGAAGCGCCGGCGATCCCGCTGCTCGTGCGCACCGACGGGCGAATCGAGGGCAGCGAACGCCTCGCCGGGTGGTTCGGGCTCGACGCGATGCCGCAGTTTTTGAGCGAACTCTCCGGCGGCACCGGCAAGGGCCTGTCGGGCGAGCAGCTTGCGCAGCTGGAGGAGCACATTCGGCGGACGCAGAAGACCGCTGCGCCGTTCAGGATGGCGCTGACGCTGCCCGGGTCGCAGCGCACGTTGGCGCTGCGCGGCAGCCTCGCGGACCCGCAAGTGTCGCCCGGCGGTGCCGCGCTGCTGTGGATCTTCGACTTTTCCGAGAGCGAGAGCGAACTCAAGCGCCTGCGTGCGGAGGCGGGCCGGGCGCAGCAGGACTTCGCGGCGCTCGTCGGGCTGATCGAGGCCGCGCCGATGCCGATGTGGTTCCGCGGACCCGATGCGCAGCTGCGGCTCGTGAATAGCGCCTATGTCGCTGCCGTCGCCGGTGACACCGCTGCCTCGGTGGTAGCCCGGCAGACCGAGCTGGTCGAGGCGGTCGACGGCCTCACCGCGGCGCAGATCGCCCGCCAGGCGGCCGAGCGGAACACCCCGGTCGAGCGGATCGTCAGCGTCACCATCGGCGGGGAGCGGCGCACGATGCGGGTCAGCGACCTGCCGCTCGGCAAGGAGGGGGTCGCCGGCTACGCGGTCGATATCGAGGAGATGGAAGAGCAGGGGCGCGCCTTCCGCGCTTTTCGCGAAGCGCAGCGGGCGATGCTCGACCAGCTCTCCGTGGCGGTCGCGCAGTTCGACCCGGAGCGCAAGCTGGCGTTCGCCAATCAGCCCTTCCGCCGCATCTTCGCGCTCGCTCCCGCGGGCGCCGAAGGGCTGCCGTTCGATCGCCTGCTGAGCGAAGCGCGCGAGGCTGGCCGCACGCCCGAAGTACGCGACTTCCCGGCCTGGCGCGCCGAACACAGCGCGTGGTTCGAAGCCGGGGACACGCGCGAGGAAGCCTGGCCGCTTGCAGGCGGCACGCACTTGCGCGTGGTGGCGCAGCCGATGCCCGACGGCGGGCTGGTGCTGATCGCCGAGGACCGCACCGAACAGCTTGCCCTGTCGGCCACTCGCGACACCCTGCTGCGCACCCGAACGGCGACGTTCGACAGTCTGTTCGAAGCGCTCGCGGTGTTCGCGCCCGATGGGCACATGCAGCTGTGGAACCGCCGCTTCGCCCCCGCGCTCGGGCTGCCGAGCGAGTTGCTCGACACCCATCCCACCGCGGAGACGCTGGTCGAGGCGCTCGGCGCCGTGCTCGACAAGCCCAGGCAGGCGGCCGCGATCGGCGATATCATTCGCGGCGCCACGCTCGACCGCAAGCAATCGGGGGGGCGCATCGCGCTGGCCGACGGTCGCACGCTCGACATCGTCGGAGTGCCGCTGCCCGACGGCAACGGGCTGCTGACGGTGCTCGACGTGACCGATTCGCAGAAGGCCGAAGACGCGCTGCGCGAGCGCAATCTCGCGCTCGAGGCGGCCGACGAGGTGAAGACGCGCTTCCTCGCCAACATGAGCTACGAGTTCCGCACTCCGCTGACCTCGATCGCCGGGTTCGCCGAGCTGCTCGAAGCCGGCGTCGCGGGCGACCTGACGGAGCAAGCGCAGGATTACGTCGCGGCGATCATCGAATCGGTCCAGCGCCTCACCGACCAGGTCGAGAACGTGCTCGACCTGTCGCAGAGCGAGGCGGGGCTCCTGCCGCTCGCGAAGGAGCGGCTGCAGCTGTTGCCCTTCGTGACCAAGGTGGTGCGCGAGCGGGAGGAGGCGATCCTCGCCGGCGGGCTGAGCCTCGATCTGCGGGGGAGCGCGGTGGGGACGATCGATGCCGATCCGCGCCAGCTCGGCCGCGCCGTCGGCCAGCTCCTCGATAACGCGATCGCCGCCACACCCAAGGGCGGCAAGATCCTGGTGGATTTGTCGAAGAAGAAGGACGGCGCGCGCATCGTGGTGTCGGACAACGGCAAGGGGATGAGCCGCGATGAGCTGTCGCGCGCGCTCGATGGGCTGCGCACCGGGCCGGACGGCAAGCCTGAGCGCCGACAGGGGCTGGGCATTCCGCTCGCGCGCCAGCTGGTCGAGGCGCATGGCGGCACCCTCGAAATCCAGTCGCAGAAGCGCGCCGGGACGACCGCGACGATCCTGCTGCCGTGAAGCAGGCTTTGCCTGACCTCGCTGCCATGGACGCATTGGGCGCCCGCATCGCTGCAAGGCTTCGTGCGGGCGACGTGGTGGCACTGTCGGGCGGGCTGGGAGCCGGGAAGACGACGCTGGCGCGCGCGATCATCTCCGCGCTTGGGCATGCTGGAGAGGTGCCGTCGCCTACGTTCACGATACTGGAGACCTACGACGCGCTCGCCGTGCCGCTGGTCCATGCGGACTTCTACCGGCTCGAGCGGCCGGAGGAGGCCGAGGAGCTGGGGCTCGACGACTATCGCGACCGGCGCGCGCTGATCGCCGAATGGCCGGAGAACGCCGGCGGCTTCGCCCATGAGCCGCAATGCCTGTCGATCGCGCTCGAACCTGCCGAAAACGGGCGGGTCGCGATTGTCGAAGGGGGCAGCGGTTGGCTAGGGCGCCTGCCATGAGCGATTTGCCCGCGGGTCTCCACCAGTTTCTCGGCAGCGCCGGATGGGCCGAGGCCGCTATCGATCCGATTCCCGGCGACGCCTCGTTCCGCCGCTACTTCCGCGTGCGCGCAGGCGATCGGGCGGCAATGCTGATGCACGCGCCTCCGCCCGAGGAGGATCCGCGGCCCTTCCTCGATGTCGCGGAATGGCTGAGTGCGAACGGGCTTCGCGCCCCGGAAGTCTACGCTGCCGACCCCGCCGAAGGGTGGGTGCTGCTGGAGGACTTCGGCAACGACCGGATGCGCGATTGGCTCGATGCGCATCCCGAGGGTGAGACCGAGGCCTACGCCAAGGCCATCGACACGCAGGTCACGCTACACGCGCGCGCGCCGGGACCCTTCGCCGCTTACGACATGGCCGTCTACCAGCGCGAAGCGGGGCTGTTCACCGAGTGGTACTGTCCGCTCGTGGGAATCCAAGCCGATGCCGGCGCGTACGCCGCCGCCTGGCAGGAGGCGCTCGCCCCCATGCTCTCGCGCCAGCAGCCCGGTGTCACCGTGCTGCGCGATTACCACGCCGAGAATATCATGCTTCTGGCGGACGGCGAGCAGGGTCTGATCGACTTTCAGGACGCGCTGGTGGGTCACCGGGCTTACGATCTCGTCAGCCTGCTTCAGGACGCACGGCGCGAGGTCTCGCCCGAACTCGAACGCGCGATGCTCGACCGCTACATTGCACAGGCGGTTCCCGGGCCCGAGTTCGAGGCCGACTACGCGCGGCTCGGCGCGCAGCGGAATGCCAAGATCGTCGGCCTCTTCGCCCGGCTCGCCAAGCGCGACACTAAGCCGCGCTACCTGGCCTATATCCCGCGCGTGTGGCAGGCGCTGGAGCGCGATCTCGCGCATCCCGCGCTCGCGCCCGTGGCCGCCTGGTTCGACGCGAACGTTCCGCACAACATCCGCGACGATTTCGGCGGCAAGCTGCAGTGACGGGGCTCGCCTCCGACACCGCAATGGTGATGGCGGCGGGGCTCGGCAAGCGGATGCGGCCGCTCACCGCGAGCCGGCCCAAGCCGATGGTGCGGGTGGCCGGCAAGCCCTTGATCGACCACGCGCTCGACCGTCTCGTCGAAGCCGGCGTCGCGAAGGCAGTGGTTAACGTCCACTACCTCGCCGATTCGCTCGAAGCCCACCTGAAAGCCCGCACGGCGCCGGCGGTGACAATCTCTGACGAGCGCGAACAGCTGCTCGAAACCGGCGGCGGGATGACCAAGGCGCTGCCGCACTTACCGGACCCGTTCTTCTGCCTCAACGCCGACAACATCTGGCTCGATGGCCCGCGCAACGCGTTCGCCGATCTGTCGGACGCGTGGAATGCGGACCAGATGGACGCGCTGCTGCTGGTCGTGCCGCACTCGCGCGCCGTGAATTTCTCCGGCCAGGGCGATTTCCACATGGACGCCGTGGGCCGGCTGACCC